>JBDKTO010000009.1 GCA_039680175.1 Veillonellales bacterium
TAGGATCTGCCTCAGCTAGCTGTTTCAGCCGTTCTATGGCAAAGAAAATCTGAATATATGCGGGCTTCTCCACCCACATGGTTCCATCGTTGTCCAGAATGGCAATTCGTTCGGTCTCTGGCACAAAATCAGCGCTCTCAGGATTTGTGACAGCATTAACGTAATTAAGGATTGCTTTCTTAGCTGGTGTTTCGTTCCATAATGAGAGAATTTCGGACATTGTTGATTCCTCTTAATTTACTTCAGATAAAATCAAAAAATCCCATCCACAAAAGACGGTAGGGTAATGTTTTGGTGAGCTCTTTCCAGGTAAGGCAAAGACGACCCATATATTTGATATTTCACGTGTGGACGCCTGTGATACGGTTTCTGTTCAGCATTATGCACGAAGACCATATTCGTAGTAATCAATAATGAAAATAATCAGCATTGAGTGTGGCAGAAAAATAAGTCAGGAATAGTAGTCGCAAACAATTACTTGAATCTGGTTTTTATTAGCATATATCTTCAATTGAGTTCTCACACTCAAGTCCTGTATCGGGCGACATTCATCAGTTATATTTAAAAGGCTTAAGTGAATTTTTTTGGCAAAATCTCAGATCAGAATCGAGGCATCAGCCCATATAGCATTATTTCTGACATCAAATCCATATTTGTATTTCTAGATATATTATATTTGTCTGAGAATAATACCCTAATGGATAATTTTGAACCATCTTTCATTAAACGATTTCAAAAAATGAGAAAATAGGAGGTGAAAAAGATGATTGTTATCACGAACGACACAACTTTGCTGCTGGCTAAATTCCTTTTCGCTTATTTGGGACATCGAAGATTGTTTTAATACACCCTGGAGTTACAAAGAATAATAAACGGGATGTCTTGGTTTGAAAGTAAAATAAAAATCAAATTGCGTGAGGCAACACCAATCTGAACAGGTTGTCCGACAATTCAAATTCAGGGCAAAAAAAATGTGAAAAATAAGGCATATAAAGCCCTTAAATTGAAAAATAAGGAATTTGATTATTACGAGTAGTAATTGTCGGACATCCTGTAAAGGATAGGGCATGCTTCGGGCTGCCTGTCCGGTTTCTGGGGAATAGTTAAGTATCTATTTACAAGACTTTCTTAGTGCAGAGTTGCATTACCAACTTCTGTAACCGTGATGCTAAGAAACCTCACTTTACAAAGAAGCAACGGTACAGAGGTTTAAACGAAACCTAAAAGATTCGAGGGTTCACTTTATCCTCTACATGAAGGACAGGGTATTCATGACCTTCTGCGCTTCCGATGTACTGAAGAGGGTCGCTACAATAGTGCGTTTAAGCAAACCAAGATGTAACAAGTTGGCTCTTCGCGATTTCAGGTGGATAAATCAGTTTAAGTTTACCTAATTTTGATGAATCATATCTTTTGATGGATTATATCAATAAAATAGAATATGTTTCCAAAGCCTTTTGCACTTCTTTTTTGTACTGTACAATACTAAATTCGCAAATGTCCGAGGCAAATTATTGCTGGGTTGGTACGCAGGGGTTACCCAGTTCCGGAAGTATGATAATTATGAGAGTTATGGCTCTGGAAGATGCTTTTGCCCGTGCAGGGTGCAATGATCCCTGTCACTGCGGCAGTGGACTAAAATTCAAACGCTGTGATGGCGCAAGAAAAAATAACGTGAACGAGGAGACGAGAAGTAGGTAAAGCAAAGGGTTCAGATGTAGTCTGGATCAGTTATGCAATTGTGAGAAAAAAACGGGGTATAGCGAAGAAAAAAAATTTAAATTTATCTATCAAACTTCGGAAGGCTGCTTTAAATTGCCGACCGAGATATCAACCATTCAATTTGGGGGTTAAGAATGGAAGAAAAGAAACCAAATAT
>JBDKTO010000010.1 GCA_039680175.1 Veillonellales bacterium
ACCATCGGTGCAAGCATACCGCCGATACGTCCGCAGGCACCTGCCCACCCGGTACCAGAACCGCGGGCTTCCGTCGGATACATTTCCGGTGTATCGGTATACATCAGGCCCCAAGCTCCCAAATTAAAGAAAGACATCAGACAACCCCAAAGCAGAATTTCCGTCCAGGTTCCGGCGTTGCCAAACATATAGGCAGTCCCGGCGCATAGAATAAGGAAAGCGGACAAGGTCGGCTTTCTGCCGATTTTATCAACCAGTGCTGCTGCCGTAAAGTATCCGGGAATCTGAGCTACCGTCATCCACAGCACAAACTCAAAGGACTGTACCATGCTGTGGCCCGCTTTGACCAGCAAAGTCGGCAGCCATAAAAAGATTCCATAATAAGAAAATACCAGACCGAACCATAAAATCCAAAGGCAAACCGTTTTTTTCAGATAAATACCGGTAAACAACTTGCCGAAAGTAAACGTAGATTTTGGTCCTACAACCATATCAGCTTCAGTAGGCGGTGCACCGCAGGAAACTCCTACAGAACGTTCCACATTACATACAAGTTCGTGAGCTTCCTCCAAACGCCCTTTTTTCACCAAATACAACACTGATTCCGGCACGACTTTCCATAAATAAAATGCCCAAATTACAGGAAACGCCCCGATGTAAAAAGCAACTTGCCAGCCATACTTGGGAATGACCAAATACGAAATGATGGCAGCCACCAACCAGCCAAGCGCCCAGGAGCTTTCCAGCAAAACAATCATTCTGCCGCGATATTTAGTCGGTGAATATTCACTCATCAGCGTCACTGCTACCGGCACCTGTCCGCCAAGGCCAAAACCGACAATAAACCGGAACACAAGCAAGGATTCATAACTCCAGGCAAAACCGCAGGCTCCGGTTCCAAAGCCGTAAATAAACAAAGTTGCGATTAATAATTTTTTTCGTCCCATGTAATCGGATAAGGTGCCCGCCAAAGCAGCCCCCACAGCCATACCAATCAAACCTGCACTGCCGATCATGCCGATCTGTGCCGGGCTCAGCTTCCACAGTCCCATTAGTTTAGGCAGAACAAACGAGACAATTCCTGTATCCATTGCATCAAAAGCCCAGCCAACTGCTATCATAGCCAACAATCTCCAGTGCCATCTCCCCAATGGCAAATCACCCAACCGTTGCGCAATACTCGCCATATCCTTCTCCTACCTCTCATTCATTTTAAATAAATTGTATTCCCAGTCAATTCGATATTACTGCCGCTCCTCCGAACTTTCGGTTTTAAAAGCCCCCTCTCCGCTGCTTACTGTAAAGCATCAGAATCGTCTGCAAACAAGCGCTCTTCTTCCCGACAAAAGTTTTTATTCCTCACCTCCTTTTAATGCAAGATGCATGCCAACATGAACAAGCCTTGTGTTAACTCCTTTTACCGCTGCCTATTCTTCCATTCTTGAAATAATTGTCTATAAAGGTGTAGTTTTTCCATTTCACAATCGAAATTATCTTTCACTTGTGAAATAAAAAAGAAGCTTACGGTATTGTTGCAATCCGTTAAGCTCCTTTGCTTAAAATGATTTTCAAAAAATCATGCGATCTTATTTTTTTCAAATGCTGCCCTGCTGCCGTTTATTCTCCTCTGGTATCAGGAAAGAAACACTACTCCTGCACCAGATATTCATTTTCCAGCTGGCGGATTTCCGGCAGCCCGATCAAATCATTAAACTGACTGAAGGAAATCATATCTTTCATAGAATTCTGCGTCGTCCCCTGCTCTTTCAATTCACGCATCAAATTGAAAACGGCCTGGGCTGTTATATAGGTTGACGCAGTAGGGAAAATAACGATATGATAACCGATCTTTTCCAGCTCAGTTGCTGCTAAAAGGGGAGTTCGTCCCCCCTCTACCATATTAGCCAAAACCGGAACGTTAAAGCTGGATGTGATCTGCTTCATTTCGTCAATACCTTCCGGAGATTCAATAAACAGAACATCGGCACCGGCCGCTTCATAAGCTTTTCCCCGGCGGATCGCTTCCTCAATTCCCCAGTTCGTTCTGGCATCGGTACGGGCCAAAATGACAAAATCAGGATCTTTCCGGGCAGCCGCAGCCGCCTTGATTTTACCAACCATTTCTTCCATAGGGATAACCTGCCGTCCCGTCATGTGACCGCATTTTTTCGGTGCAACCTGGTCTTCCAGTTGAATCGCTGCCGCACCGGCGGACTCATAAGTCCGCACCGTCCGCATCACATTCACCGCATTGCCGAATCCCGTATCTCCGTCGGCAATCACAGGAATATCCACAGCCGCAACGAAATTGCGCACCCGG
>JBDKTO010000011.1 GCA_039680175.1 Veillonellales bacterium
GGTGATGGGATCACCGGTTTTAAACCGGGCTCCCCCGCCATTCACCACAGTGATGTCGGGATGATAGGCCGCCAATGCATTTTCAACTTCCGGACAATAAATGGTATCGCCTGCAATATATAAAGAAGGCTCCCCTTTTACTTGCAATACATAGCCCGAAACAGGCGCCATCCGCCTGCCGATTTCTCCGCTGCCATGCTGCCCGCCTGTACGAATGATCTGGATACCTTCCCATACAGCCGTTTCATGAATCGGAACAACGTTGGTAAACCCCAAGCCCGCCAGCTTTGTCTCATCGGCAGGCTGGCATAACACCGGTTTATCCTTCGGCAGCTTTTCGGCAGCCGCATCGTCAAAATGATCCTTGTGCGTATGGGTTAGCAATACCCCGTCGATCTGTTCTAAATAGTCAACCGGTGCGGCCAGCTCTACCAAGGGATTGCGCCGGTCGTTAGCAGAATTAACAATAGGAGGCATTGTTCCCTTGTCGCCCAGCATTGGATCAACCAATAACGTTTTCCCACCCAGATGAACCAATAAGGTTGCATGTCTTACTAATCGGATATCCATCTTATCACTGCCTTTCTATTCCAATTAATATATGCCGGTTTAGACACCACCTTATTCCCCGGCGGCGTCATGGATATACGGAATATTCAAGGTATCTAAAAACTTTTCAAACAAGGGCAGCCAAATCGGAATCGTCGCGGAACTAGGGAAAAAGGTATGCCCGTCTTTTCTAAAGGCAGGCAATAAATAAAACTCCGCCTTTCCGCCGGCTTCTACAAAGGAGTCAAACATTCTCTTGGAAATGGCAGGAGGAAAATAAGAGTCATTCTCGGTATAAAGCCAAATCATCGGCACTTTTGCGTCCCGTCCATAGGCCGAATACGTACTGATCAGGTATTGTTCATCATAAACCGTCCAAATATCAGGATTGACGGTATCCGGGTGACGCAGTCCGCCGGCAAAGTTAACCACCCCTGCCAAACCGGGAATATTTTTTGTGGCAGAAGCGACCGCTATGAGACCGCCACACGACTGTCCCATAATAATTGTGTGCTTGCTGTCCACATAGGATTTTTGCTGCATAAACCGGACGGTCTCAACAACATCCTTTGTCCCTTCCAGTCCGGTCTTATATATCGTCGCCGCCTTCGAATACTCTGCATCCGGTCCTTCGGAAAGACCGTACCCGCGCCGTACCGCCAGCACAACAACAAAACCTTTTTTGGCCAAAGTCTCGGCTTGAATTTTATAATAATCGACGAGCTCCGCTTTCTTCCGTTCTTCCGCTTTCGTTGACCGGCCATGATTCAGCACAATAAGGGGATATACACCGTCATCGCTTGGCCGGTAAATCTTTGCATCCAGATTATAAATCATACCGTCAATCTTCGCAGGAATTTTAGTATATTCCTCGCTGATATCAGAAGCAAATACAAGGGAAGGGCTCAGCAGCAAGCTGCATACTATACCAAGAAGCAGGCATAGTCTCTTATTTGCGTTCGCGATAAACATCGTAACACGCCTCCTATACTAAGTTTTATGGACGGATATCCGCCTTACCTACATTTTGCTTACTTGTTTGAGGGCTCCTGCTTCTGCCACCGGTTTCCGGGACGGCGCCGTAATACCAAGCGGCGTCATAGCCGCAAAATAGTAGCCTTGCTTTGTGAAACCCACATACTCTGATTTTGCCCTTTGCGGTTTACTTTTATTTTTCCCTATTATAAACTTACCATAAACGATGAAGCTTGCCAGACTGATTTCGTGCTGCGTAAAAAATTTTTCGTCAAACCATCTTAAAAAAATAAAATAGCGACCATGTCCGGTGAACCCACCATCATCCGCCACCAGTGCCTCACGACTGCCGCTTTTGCAGCCGGCACCGTTTGCATCAGACATCGGTTTGAGCTTGATTGGCTTTTCCTGACAAATGTTCAATGTTTATCCGGAAAACCACCGTCTTATCACCGGCATGAGCCGCATACAGTTTTCCCTGTTCCTGATAATCAGGGGAATATTTTTGGACGAATAACAGCAAGGCATTCATTTTTTCTTCACCAACTGCCTCGCTCATTTTGCCCAGAGCAATCACACTTCTATATCCCATGCTGAATTTTTCCGGCAGAGGCCGGGCTTCTTCCACCACACAGAAACTGACTTTATTATCATGACGGACATGATTTAATTTTTGGCCTTCCAATGCCCAGTGAAAATAAACCCGGTTCTCCGAATAAACATAACTTAACGGTACTCCATAGGCATAACCGCTTTCACTGTTGAGCGACAGCACACCATATGTTCCCGTTTTTAATATTTCTTTTGCCGCGGACTCATTCAATTTTCTGTCTTTCCTGCGCATATCCTGACTCATGCTGTTCCCTCCTTGCGTAATTACAGAGTTATATTTGATTTGAAGTATATCACTGCAGCAAAAAAAAATCTTCAAAAAAAGCCAAACTGATCATACCAATTAAAAAAATGCGACAAAATATTGTTATCACACTGCGCTTGCCCTAAAATGAAAGTAAAGCTGTAAATTGGAACAAGAGATGGGGGACCTACATGGGCTTTAATATTTCACTGGAAACATCCGTGCTGGCTGTTGTGATGATAACATCCTTCCTCGCCCCCTTTATGGGCAGCGCAATCAATCTTGCCATACCGGCCATTGGGGCTGAATTCGGCGGCAGCACTCTGATTCTCAGTTGGGTAGTATCCGGTTATTTGCTTGCCTCGGCGGCATTTTTACTTCCTTTCGGCCGACTGGCTGATATCGTCGGTCGAAAAAAGATTCTGCTTACGGGTATTTTTTTATTTACTTGCTTTGCGCTCCTAGCCGGAATGGCCTGGTCAATGGAATCGCTTCTTTTCTTCCGACTCGGACAGGGAATGGCTACCTCCATGATTTTCAGCACTGGAATGGCTATTATTACGTCAGTATATCCGTCTCATAAGCGAGGACGTGCCATAGGATTAAACGCTTCCGCCGTCTATGTCGGCTTATCCCTGGGGCCTGTGATTGGCGGTTTTATGACTCACTATCTCGGCTGGCGAAGTATTTTCTATTTTGCCGCCTTGGCCGGTATTTTTGCAGCGCTCATTTGTGTTTGGCGGCTGAACGGCGAGTGGGCGGACGCCAAAGGCGAACACTTCGATTTCACAGGCAGTGCTTGCTATATTGTTGCCGTAACCGCAATGCTGTACGGTCTTTCCGCCGCATCGAACAGCATTTGGGGAAAAGGCTCCCTGGGAGTAGGCCTGGCATTCACTGCTATCTTTCTCGTTTATGAAGCAAAACAGGAGTATCCCATTTTTCATGTAAATCTTTTCCGCCGAAATACCGTTTTTGCCTTATCCAATCTCGCTGCCATGATCAATTACAGCGCCACCTTTGCCGTTGGTTTTCTGGTGTCGCTGTTTCTCCAGACGATCGCAGGCTATGATGCCCATGTATCCGGTATGATTCTATTATCCCAGCCGCTGATTATGGCTGTCTTCTCTCCCTTCACCGGTGCCCTTTCCGATCGGATTGAGCCGCGTATTGTTGCATCCTGCGGAATGGGGACCAGCACTTTGGGACTGTTTGCCTTTACCTTTGTCACCCCCCAGACATCTCCCTGGCTGGTTATCGCCAACCTGATCATTATCGGCCTGGGATTTGCCCTGTTCGCCTCACCCAACAATAATGCCATCATGGGATCTGTAGAAAAAATTTTTTATGGCGTCGCCGCCTCTACCCTGTCCACCGCACGACTTTTCGGACAGGCAATCAGTATGGCCATCGTCTCGCTGGTGCTATCCGTTTATTTAGGCGATGCCAGCCTTTCTCCCGAGCACTCCGCTTTGCTGATGACCAGCTTTCGTTCAGCGTTTATCATATTTACGGTTCTTTGCCTCGGCGGTGTATTCGCGTCACTGGCAAGAGGAAAATGAAGAACCCGTAGGGGAAAAATGCTATCTCCCGACGGCTATTAAACTGAATATCCCGAATCCCGCGATGACAGTCCCGGAAAGCCGGTTGACCCAAAGAAGCTTTCCGGTATCAAATTTTGACCGAAGCAGATTCACGCCTCCACTTAATGTCAGCCACCAGAGCATCGACCCAATGAAAACACCTACGACCATAAATGCGGCCAATCCATAGCCTCCATCAATTGTCCCGACCCCCATCCCGGCAAATACAGCGGCAAAAGACAAGATCGTCATGGGATTGGCCAGTGTTAACAACACTGTCGAGCCGTACGCCTGGAAAAACTTTTGCCCACCCGCTTGTACGGCAGTTTCAGCCGGATAGGAAGTAAAAGTGGTATAGCCCAGGTAAAGTAAAAAAAATCCGCCGATAAGGCGCAAATAAACTTGGTAATCCAGTAAAAACGCAGAAACAGCCGTCACGCCGAAGGCAGCGATGCCGCCATAGATCCCATCGGCTGTCGCCGCTCCCATACCGGAAATAAAACCGTTCAGCATACCGTAAGCCAAAGTCCGACGGATGCAGAGAATCCCGATCGGTCCAACCGGCGCGGCTATCGAAAAACCCAAAACCACTCCCTTCAGCAGAAAAAAGAATTCCATCGGTTTTTACCCTCTCTCCATTTTAAATGACATCTCCTAAAAGGCCAAAATACGAGCTGGATTTTCTACCGTTATCTTATTTATATCCTTGTCAGTCACACCGCATTTTTTCAGTGCCGGGATAATGAAATCAGCCATACGCCTATACCCTTCTCCCCCGCCTCGACGAGTGGCCAGCTTGGTAAATACATCGTTCCCGATAACCAATTGCCCCGCGTAGCCATCCCGAATCAAAGCCACTAACCCTGCTAAAGTATACCAGTCCGGATAATGGGCAATTCCCAACGGTTCGTTATCCGCTTCAAATCCGAGAGGAGTAAACGAAAGAACAAAGCCCCGCGCCAGCAATTCCCGGTGCAGGCTGATATCAAACGGCACCCGTCCAGGATTGTTCACCAATTCTTCAATGGAAAGTGCGCCCATTAGCAACTGGACGTGACACAAGATCGTCCTTTCAGGAATACACCCGCCTTGTAAAAGTGGGTTAACTATATTCTGCCGCACCTCATCCCCAGTGACATCCGGCCCCAGATGAACTTGCAGTGACAAACCGGTTTCACCGGCAACAGCCGCGGCCGCGCGCAAATATTCATCCAGCTGCCGGGTATATCCTTCATAAGCTGCCTTAATATGTCCGGGGAAAATCCCGGTATCACCTACCCCCTGGGTGATCTCACGACGCAGAAATTTAACAAACAGTTTAAAGTTCATCGTACGATAATGAATTGGCCAGGTATCTTCTGCATACAGTCCGGTGGATACTACAATATGCACCCCGGTATTTTCAGCGATCCGCCGTATGGCGATCACGTCTTTCGGTGAACTTCGAATCCCCGGCGCGCTCACTTCGACGATGGAACAGCCGCCGCCGGCTTTAAAATCGGCGACTTCGGCAGTCATTACCCGCTCGTCATCCAACTTCATGTTGTCTAACGATAACACTATGTTATGCCGCAAAGCTGAACGATTCTTCAGCGTCAGCCGCTCTGCCGGCTTTACGGCGTCTCGGCTGGGGACAAAACAAAGTTTTCCGGCTCGATGGCGAAACATGGAGCAGTCCGAAAGAACATGTTCATGCATAGAGGTAACCCCAAGCTGCTCCGGTGTGATCGGCCCACATACCGTCATGATCCTTTGTGGCATTTTATTACTCCTCCCATTAAACTAGAAATACAAGAGCACTTCACAGGAGCAACCACGATGATCGAAAACTAACATCTGAAACTGCTTAGACGGTTGGTCTGCGTATGGTAATCGTATGCTTATCAGAGGAAGGCGCCTACCCGGTATTATTATATGCTTATGGCAACATCAGAGGAACGTCTTCTAAACATTGTCTATTCATACCGGAAATACATCATCATTTTAGGAAATTTGCAAGGAGCATGGAAAAGTGGCAAAGCACAACCGGTTCTTTGTTTCTTGCTTAAAGAACAAGTGTCATATCAAACCAGCGCGCTCCACCGTGGGTTGATTGGGAGACTCCGTTATTCACATAGCCAAATGACTCATAGTAATGGACCAAACGTTCCTTGCACGTCAAAATAACATTTTCCCGGCCGGTGTCCCTGGCCAATTGAATAAAACGATTCATTAACTTAGCGGCAATTCCCTGGCGCCGGCATTCGGGAATTACATCCAGGCCAAAAACAGTTAAATTCATTCCCTCCGGTGTATGGTGCGCGGTCGTATAAAACATTTCGTCGTAAATAACAGGGCTGTCCGTGACGCATCCGTTGATAAACCCGATCAGTACGCCATCCGCTTCCGCTACCAAAAAACATTCCGGAAAAGCAGCGATTCTTTCCTTGAAGGACTCCCATGGCGCTGCTTCTGCTTCAGGGAAACAAAGTGCTTCTATTGCCGCTACACGATCCAAATCTTCCGACTGAACACCGCGAATTGTTACTGTTGTCATCTTGTATCGCCTCATACTCTCCACTTATTTAGTAAAGCAGCCGAAAACCCGTTCATCGGGCAAATGTCCACGCTGTTCTTCATTATAGCATAAATACCTGAATCCGAAATTATAAAATATACAGACCATCTCAATAAAGGGTTCCCGTATTTTATCGCGAAGTATTTCTAGATTTATTTGCTGTCAGAAAGAATATCTTGGTTAAAAAAGGAGTGGTGATTCACCATCATGAAATTAGTTTCAAAAGATTATTTATTTTCCATAATTTTGTTAGGCTCTGTTCTTTTAGGCGGAGTAATCGGGGTGATTTTAGGTCCAAAGGCTTCCGTTCTCAAGCCATTCGGCGATTTATTCCTGAATTTATTATTTATGATCATTGTACCGATGGTGTTTTTCAGCATTGCTTCGGCCATAGCATCGATGGGAGAAATGAAGCGCTTAGGTAAAATCATGGGAAGCATTATTTTGGTTTTCTTTATCACGGCTTTGATTGCGGCTTCACTGGGTCTTGTTGTTACTTTGTTGATGAATCCAACAGAAGGGATCAATTATGCCTCTTTACAAAGTATCGTTCAGGCTGATCAAAGCAGCCCGGACAAAGTAAAACAAGCCGGCATTCTGGAACAGCTCGTGAAAACCTTTACAGTATCCGATTTCCCGGCTGTTTTGTCTAAAACGCATATTTTACCCTTGATTGTTTTAGCCGCTTTAACTGGTCTTTCCACTGCATTGGTGGGAGAAGACGCACGTCCTGTGGCCTCCTTTTTATCAGCAGCAACCCAAGTCATGATGAAGCTGGTCCAGATTATTATGTATTATGCACCGATTGGCCTGGGAGCTTATTTTGCTAATGTGGTCGGCGAACTGGGTACACAAATCTTACACGGATACTTACAGACTTTTATTACTTATATAGTTTTGAGCGTTATCTATTACTTTGGCTTTTTTACTTTGTATGCCTATATTGCTGCCGGAAGGAAAGGGATCGTGGCTTTCTGGCACAATGCGGTAACCCCTTCAGTTACGGCGCTTGCCACTTGCTCAAGTGCCGCTTCAATTCCGATTAATTTAGTGGCGACCAAGGCGATCGGCGTACCGAAAGATATGGTGGAAACAATTATTCCTTTAGGTGCCAATATTCATAAAGACGGCTCTGTTTTTGGCGGCGTGTTAAAAATCACTTTCTTATTTGGCCTTTTGGGAATGGATATGAGCAGTTTATCTACCTGCGCGGGAATTATTGGCGTATCTTTCTTAGTGGGAGCGGTCATGGGAGCCATCCCGGGAGGCGGCATGATTGGTGAAATGCTGATTATCAGTGTTTACGGATTTTCTCCCGAGGTTCTTCCCATCATCGCAGTCATCAGCACCATCATCGATGCTCCGGCAACGTTGTTAAATTCTACAGGCAATGTAGTTTGTTCAATGCTCATTGCCAGAATAGTAGAAGGAAAAGATTGGCTTATTAAAGGTTATGATAAGCCGGAAGCTCAACCGCTCAGCTAGCGTACCGCAGGGCTTGAACGTATCACGTCACGAAACCGGACATTGTCTTATAAAGACATGTCCGGTTCCGTTTTCCCTTTCTATTGTCACTTAATTTTATCCTAATCGCAAGTTGGGAGCGAAAAGAACGTCCCCTTGATTCGAGGTGTATATAATTGATAGCAAATTATTATACGGTAAAAGGCTACAGTGAAAGTGAATTTAAAATCAATAAATCGCGGTTTATCACCTATGTAAATCGAATAGAAACAGAAAGTGATGCCGCCCAATTTATTGATCAAATAAAGAAAAAACATTGGAACGCCACACACAATTGTTCTGCCTATACGCTGGGCGACCAGGATCAGCAGCAAAAAGCCGACGACGACGGCGAGCCATCCGGTACTGCCGGTCGACCCATTTTAGAGGTTATCAAAAAAGCTGCGGTAAAAAATACTGTTATTGTTGTTACCCGCTATTTCGGCGGCATCAAATTAGGCACAGGCGGCTTAATCCGGGCCTATGGCAAAGCTGCCGCCAACGGCCTGCTGACATCCGGTCTGGTTGAACGGGTGCTGCACACCCGTCTGGCGATTTGCCTGGACTATGCGCTGCAAGGCAGTGTGGAAAATAGCTTGCGTACCGGTGGATACATTATTGAAAATAAAAAATTCGCTGAAAAAGTAACTTTGATTACTCTGGTCAAATATGGCGAAGAAGCAGCGTTTGCAAAAAAAATCTGTGATTTGACGGCGGATCGGGCAAGCATACGCCACTTAGAGCCGGCCTATGCGGAAATCCCAGTAAATCCTTAACGCGATTAAACTTTCTTTAACATAAATCAGACAAACCTGCACCACAGCACGGTTTGTCTGATTTTTATTTTTTATTCTTTTTATCGCCGCAACAGCTTTTATTGCTGCAGCCGGAAGCGCAAGAGCACTGGTTTTCCCCGTTGGCTTCCTTCCACAGCATCCGGACTACGTAATATACAGCTGCAGCACCGATGGCCGCAAGTACAGCCGTTTCCATTCAAACCATCTCCTTATTCTAACCAAGACCCAGCAGCCGTCCGCCCTGGTATACGACAAATGCCAGCAGCCAAGCCAATCCAGTGGAATATGCCGAGCTGAACAGCGGCCATTTCCATGAATTCGTCTCCCTTTTCATTACGGCAATGGTTGCCAGGCAAGGCGAGTATACGAGCACGAATACCATCAATGCATAGGCTACCAAAGGACTGAACATCGGATCAGCCGCCAGGGCTGACGACAGAGAGGTGGAATCTTTATCCACGGCGCCGATATTATAGATTGTACCTAAAGTGCTCACCAGAACTTCCTTCGCCGTAAAGCCGGCAAACAAGCCAACCCCAATCTTCCAATCAAATCCTAAGGGAGTCAGCAGCGGCTCAACAACCCGTCCGATTCTTCCCACATAGCTTTGGGCCACCCGTTCCCCTGCCTGTTCTTTTTTCAATTGTCCTTTTTGAGCATCCAGATTATTTTTCAGTTCCATATAGCGGCTGGCATACAAATACAGGTTAGGGCTGTCGGCTTCAAGCTGAGCGACCCTGGTCTGCTTTTCCTGTTCTAGGACGATTCTCTCCGGTGAATTTTTGGTCAGCCCGCCGGTTTTGCTGCTGCATTCTTCCTCTGCGGCGGATATTTGACCGACGAGCATTTCCAGGGGCGGAATATCGCTCAAATCGGCAATCTGAAGCGGGCGGAAAACCTGCTCTTTTACTTGCAGGGAAAAGGTGCTATCAGCCTGGAGAGTTAATGATGCGTAATCTTTGGAAGGAGTATATTGGCTGGGATAATTCGACAAAAACCAGATAATAATCGAAACGGCCAGAATAATAGTTCCTGCTTTTTTTACATAAAGCACGCTGCGTTCCCACATATGGATCAGCAGACCTTTGCCGCTGGGCAGCCGGTAAGGCGGCAATTCCATAACGAAGGGCTCGGTATCGCCCTGAAACAGCACGCTGCGGAATATCCGCGCCATAACAACTGCCAGCACAATACCCAGCAGATAAATCGAAAATAGCACATTGCCGGCACTGGTTTCACTGAAAAACGCGGCAATCAGCACAGTATAAATCGGCAGCCGGGCACTGCAGCTCATTAAGGGTGCCACCAACATAGTCACCAGCCGGTCCCGGGGATTCTCCAGCGTCCGGGTTCCCATGATTGCCGGTACATTGCAACCGAATCCCAGCAGCAACGGGATAAAAGATTTGCCATGCAGTCCGACGCTGTGCATTACCCGGTCCATAATGAAAGCGGCTCTGGCCATATAGCCGGTATCTTCCAATAAAGCGATTCCTAAAAACAACAGCAAAATATTCGGTAAAAAGACAATTACACTGCCAACACCGCCGATAATCCCGTCAACGACCAGAGATTTCAAGTCACCAGCCGCCATGTGCAGGCCAACAAAACCAGCCAGCATTTTAACGCCCTGATCCATCCACCCCTTCGGATAGTCGCCGATGGTAAACACCAGGTTAAATACCAGCCACATCATTCCTAAAAAAATCGGCAAACCAAACATCCGGTTCGTCAGTATCCTGTCGATTTTATCGGAAGCAGTAACCGTTTCCTCGTTGTCGCCGCTGACTACCTGACGGTAGATTTCTCCGATAAACCAATATCGCCGGTTGGCGATTTCCAGCTCTGGGTCGTCGCCTAAAAATTCCGTTAGTTCCCCCCGTAATGATTGGGCAGCCGCAATAACCTTTTCGCCGCCGGTCAATTGCTGCAACGCGGCCAAAATAGCCTGATCGTTTTCCAACAACTTTAAAGCCAGCCAGCGAGTCGGGAAACACAACTGGTCATGAGCATTGGCAAGCAGGGGGATTAACTGTTCCACCCGATCTTCAATCATTTCGCCGTAATCAATGGAAAAATCGGACTGCCGATGTGACCCCGCCGCCTGAATGACGGTACCGAGCAGTTTCTCCATTCCCTCCCGGCGGTTGCCCACGACCCGGATAACCGGAATCCCCAGTTTTTTCTCCAGCTCCTTTTCCCGAATCTCGATATGCCGCGAAGCGGCCACGTCCACCATATTTAACGCCAGTACCATTGGCTGGCCTAATTCGAGAAGTTGAGTAGTCAGATAAAGATTGCGTTCCAAATTGGAAGCGTCGACCACATTGACCAAAACATCACAGTGCTCCCGGGCAATAAAATCCCGGGTAACCACTTCTTCCGGTGAAAAAGCTGTCAGGCTATAAGTTCCTGGAAGGTCAACAACGATAACTTCCCGGCCTTGATAATGGAAAAATCCCTCTTTCTTCTCCACCGTGACGCCTGGATAGTTGCCTACATGCTGATGGGACCCGGTTAAATTATTAAAAATAGTCGTTTTACCGGAATTCGGATTGCCCGCTAAAGCGATTGTTAGTTTATTGTCCTGCATAAACATATCCTTTCACGGCTAAGTTGAGATTTGTTTGTTAAAAAATACGGCAGAACCAAGCTTTTCTATCACACCATTCCTACTGAACATGAATTTGATGCGCAATCCGATTGTCCAGCATAATGCGGGTCTCCCGGACTCCGACCAGCAAGGATGACGGGCTGCGGCTGATCAGCCGCAACGGTGCGCCGGGAGTAATTCCCATATTCACCAAACGCATACAAGTAGTTTCCGGGTTGTTCATCTTTATGATCTTTACTTCTTGACCCGGCCTGACCATGGTTAACGGCATATCCGCCACCTCCGATTCATTTTAGGCTCCCTCTATTTGAATCATTTCCGCTTCTGTTTTGCGGAGGGAAAGATTAAATCCTTTCACTTTGATCTCCATGGGATCACCCAGTGGTGCATATTTTAAAACCTTGATCATCGCTCCGGGAACCACCCCCATATCAATGATTCGCCGATGAACCGGTCCCTGCCCCACGACTTTAGCAACAATCCCTTTTTCTCCCGGCTGCAGATGGCTTAACAGCTTCGACATATCACCACTCCTTTCTGGCCCTTCCTTGTCGCGACAGGATTACCCACCGAAACCAGGGCCTGCGCTATTATGCAATAAATTAGTATTGATATTCATTATCAATTAAATTATAACTGACTATGATTCTCATTGTCAATATTAAATTTTCCTGGTTACAGCTAGTTTATTCTAATTATTTTCCCATAGATTGCCGCTGTTAAAAAAAACGGCGGTTTTCGGCGATTGGCGTTCGATTTTTAGCTGTTGGACCATTGTTGTACTAACATTGCCGTAGTGAGCGGCGGAGAAACAATCCGAACTGCTCTAACACTGCCGTCACCGCGGCAACGCCGTGGGCGGCAGGGTAAAGCTGCGCGAAATCCAATGGCCAAACAGCAAAATGCCGGCGGCGGAGTTTAGCCGCAGCCGACATTTTGCGTAGCGTATGTCGTTATGCCTTGTCTTTATTATGTAGAATTTTTCCAGCGGTAGCAGCGGAAATTTACTGCGGTTGAATCCTGTCAACACCCATATAAGGCCGCAGCACTTCCGGCACCACTACCGAGCCGTCGGGCTGCTGGTAATTTTCCAGGATCGCCGCCACCGTCCGGCCGATGGCGACACCGGAACCGTTCAGTGTATGTACAAACTCCGGTTTGGCTTTCGGTTCCCGACGGAACTTGATATCCGCCCGCCGCGCCTGAAAGTCTTCAAAGTTAGAGCAGGAAGAGATCTCCCGATACTTATTAAAGCTGGGCAGCCACACTTCCAAATCATAGGTTTTGGCGGAAGAGAAGCCCATATCACCGGTACACAGGAGCACCACCCGATAAGGCAGTCCCAGCAGCTGCAGCACCCGCTCGGCGTTATTAGTCAGCTTCTCCAACTCAGCATAAGAATCTTCCGGTTTGGTAAATTTAACCATTTCAACCTTATTGAACTGGTGCTGGCGAATCAGTCCGCGAGTATCCCGTCCGGCGGCACCCGCTTCCGCCCGGAAGCAGGCACTGTAAGCAGTATAATAGAGGGGCAGATCCTTGCCGTCCAGTATTTCACCGCGATGAAGGTTGGTGATCGGCACTTCCGCAGTAGGAATCAGGTAATAGTCCAGTCCTTCCAGCTTAAACATATCTTCCGCGAATTTAGGCAGCTGACCGGTACCGATCATGCTGTCTTTATTGGCAATAAACGGCGGAAAAAATTCGGTATAGCCGTGCTGACCGGTATGTAAATCCAGCATAAAGCTGATCAGCGACCGCTCCAGACGGGATCCTAACCCGCGGTAAAACGTAAACCGGGCGCCGGTCACCTTGCCGCCCCGTTCAAAATCCAAAATACCCAGTTTTTCTCCGATATCCCAATGAGCCTGAGGCTGATAATCAAATACTTTCGGCGTACCCCAGTGACGCACTTCCGGATTGTCATTTTCGTCCCTGCCGACAGGGACGGAGGGATGCGGCACATTGGGAATAGTCATAATGATCTCGCCTAGCTTAGGCTCCACTTCTTTCACCATAGTGTCAAGGCTGCTGATTTTTTCACCTACATTTCGCATCTTGGCCACCAGTTCATCCGCGTTTTGCTTTGCCTTTTTTAAACGGCTGATCTCCTGAGACACTGTATTGCGCTGGTTTTTCAGTCCTTCCACTTCACCCAGCAACTCCCGCCGCTGTTTTTCCAATAATAAAAACTCATCCAGATTTAACGCCGAGCCGCGGTTTTGCAACGCCTCCTGCACTTTCTCCGGATTATCCCGCACAAATCTGATATCAAGCATCTTCGAACCCCCTATTATCTTGACACTACTCCATGTAAAAAACCCCCGCCTGCTATAGACGAGAGTAATTTCCCGTTGTAACGGGCGCTACTGTGATAGTATATGCTAAAATGCTAATCATTAGTTTATACTGCTATATTTTACAATATGCATACCAGGTTGTAAAGCAATTTAATGACTGCCGCTTGCCCGGATCGAATGAATAAATTGAATAAACTGCTCGCTGACGGCAGGATCAAATTGGCTGCCGGTACAACGCACCACTTCAGCAAGTGCCTGCGCCAATGTAAGGGGTTCCCGATAGCAGCGGGCGCTGGTCATAGCATCATAGGCATCGCATACCGACATCATCCGGCTGAACAAAGGAATCGCATCGCCCTTAAGCCCCGCCGGATACCCCAGCCCGTCAAACCGTTCATGGTGGTGCCGCACAATATCGGCAATATTGTCAAACCCCGGTATATCGGTAAGAATATCCGCTCCGCGGGCGGAATGGCGTTTTACAAATTCGTATTCGTCCCCTGTTAACCGTCCCGGCTTATTTAAAATCTTTTCCGGAACGCCGATTTTACCCACATCATGTACAATTCCCGCCAAATAAGCGGTAGTGACCGCTTGGGCCGGCAATTTCATGTACTCAGCCAAATCCACCATCAACGTAGCCACATGCTCACTGTGCTGTTTGGTGTACGCATCCCGGATGCCAATGGCTTTGCAAAAGGCCCGGATAATGTCCATATTCATGGTATCCAGTTGTTTCTCAATCACCTTGAATTTATCAATCCCGACATAAATACCAGCCGCATACTCCGGCTGACCTTCCTCATCCCGCAGCAAAAAAGTGCTGACCAAATGCCAAATATAAGAATGCATCCGGGAATTGCCAATACAAGCTTCCATGGCCGGAAACTCCCGTCCAGTATCCATAGTTTCAATCAACGGTCCGTGATATATCCCGTCGTCGTCTTGTTTCCTGCCGTCAAAAATCGCCTTCAACAATGACTGCCCAATCAAATCCCTTTTCGGCATTTCCCACAGCTTACAAAATGCATCATTCACAAATACAATCCTATAGTTTCTGTCAATAACCAGCCAGCCGTGCATTGAGCTGGCCTGAACCGCTTCCGCAACTCGTATAAGTACATTTTTCTTCATAAGTGGGGCTCCTCTGCTTCACACCATTTCCGCTTGTTATGACAAGTATATTTATTCGCTTAATGTCGGAAAATCCCTTCGTACCTCCATTGATTTTGGCAGGAATTTATCTGCTTCAACCGAAAAGAAGTAGCAGAGGTGATAGCATTGTCCTTTTCAACCCATTCCGAATTAGAACAGTCCCTGTTAAACTGCCGTTTATGCCCGCTGTGCCAGGATGCCATCGGTCCAACCTCCTGCAACGGCTCCCCTAAAAGCCCGCTGGTTATCGTCGGCGAGGGCCCCGGCGGCGTGGAGGACGAGTACGGCGTACCCTTGGTCGGTCCTTCCGGCCAGTTGCTGGATAAAGCTCTGGCCAGTGTCAACATTACCCGGGATCGCGTCTACACAACGAATGTAATTAAATGCCGCCCAAAAGGCAACCGCACTCCCACGATTGAGGAAGGCCGGTTTTGCGCCGAGCACTGGCTGGATCTGGAGCTGGCCTTTGTCCAACCGAAGGTCATTATTGCCCTCGGCAGCGTGGCCTTGCGCTACTTATACCGGCCAGACGGCCGGATTACCAAAGTCCGCGGCCAGTGGTTCACTACCAAATACGGTATCCCGGCCATTGCCACTTACCATCCGGCGTATCTGCTGCGCCTGACCGGCAAAGATCTAGTCCGGGCTAAATGGCAGGTATACTACGATTTCCAGGCAGCGGCAGTTAAATGCCGGGAATCGGCCCCTGATTTTGAATTGAAATCAGAAGTTCCGCCTGATTTACTGTCGCTGTACAGCGACAGACGGGAAGAACGGCGGAAAAGAAGGTAGCGGCGGCGGTAGTCTGTTGGCTTATTCCCCATCGCCATAGCTCGCAGCCCCGATTTACAAAAAAATCCATGTCGGAAATTCCGTCATAGATCATATATATGGTAGCAGCGACTGAAAAGGAGTGACGTCATGAGCCACGGCACGTTTGCAAACACTTTTCGCGTTGCCGCCACTTATTCCGGCGCCATTATCGGCGCCGGCTTTGCTTCCGGCCAGGAGTTAACTCAGTTCTTTGTCCTTTATGGCAGCAACGGATTGCTGGGGATTGTTCTTGCCGGAATTTTATTCGCCTGGCTGGGCAGCCGCCTGCTGGAGTTAGGCTGTCATTTAAAGGCAACCGGCTACCATCAGCTGCTGTATTACGTCTGCGGCACCAAAACCGGCTTCATTCTAGACATGATGATCGCTCTATTTTTATTCAGCGTTCTCTCCGTTATGCTGGCCGGTGCCGGCACTATATGCCGGGATCAATTCGGTCTTCCCTACTGGCTGGGACTGGCAGTTACCGCATTGGCAGTCACCCTGACTGCCTTGCGGGGCATTGACGGCGTCACTACCGCCAACATGTTCATCACTCCGGTACTGGCAGCAACAATGCTGGTCATCGGTTTATCCTGTCTGGCCTATCACGGTCTGGACAGCGATTTGTTTCACCTTTCTCCCCAGCCGACAGACTGGCCGGCACCTTGCTGGCCGCTGGCCAGTCTGTTATATGTATCCTATAACCTGGTGCTGGGCGCTGCCATTATCGCTCCCCTGGGAGCATCGGTGCCAAAAACCGCCCGGCTGCTGGGCAGCCTCATCGGCGGACTGACTCTTACCCTGTTGGCCGGAGTCACCGTCCTGGCAGTTATGCTCCATTACGAAGAAATATTGACCGAGGAAATTCCCATGCTTTATATAGCCGGCACACAGCATGATTTCAATCGGCTGACCTATAGCCTGATGTTCGTCGCTACCATCTATACCACCGCTTTGACCAACCTGTACGGCTGTGCAGCCAAGCTGCATTCTTCCACCCGTTTCAGCTTTTCTGCCAGCCTGTTAATCGTGATCAGTTTAAGCATGCTGTGCAGCCAGTTCGGCTTTGCCGATTTGATCGTCGCCTTGTATCCTATTTTCGGCTATGCCGCCCTCTGGTTTTCCATCAGGCTTTGTTTCGCTCGTATTCCTTAAGCTTTTTCCTGTTTGTCCAGATAACCGATGGCGCTTAATACCGCCACCAGACCTTCCCCGGTAGACTTAGCAATCTGCCAGGGTTTGCCGGTGCAGTCCCCGGCGGCGAAAACTCCGGGAATATTGGTCGACATATCCCGGTTCACTTTAATTACTTCCCTCTCCAGTTCCAGTCCCGGCAGAATGTTTTCCACCGGATCGGACTGACGCAGAATGAATACCCCATGTACCTTTAAATCCTCCTTATCGGTAACCAGCATGTCCACCTGCCTGTCCCCTGTTATCGTCTTCGGCCGAGTCTGGGGCAATACTCGTATGTTTCCCCGCAGCTGGAAACCTTCATCTTTATATTGGGGTAAATAATATACACTGCGGCAGATTTCACTTAAAAAATTGGCTTCCTGCTCGCCTTCCGGCGTATAGGAAATGACAGCCACATCCTTATCCCGGTAAAACATACCGTCACAAGTGGCACAGTAACTGACACCCCGCCCAAGAAAATCCCGTTCCCCGGCAAACAGAACCGTAGCCACAACGCCGGTGGCTACAACTACCGCTCCCGCCTCATAAGTGCCTGCCGGCGTCAGCAGAGTAAAACTGTCCCCGGCAGGAAAAATATTCAAAACTTTTTCTTTAATCAGCGTAGGCTCATGGGCCAGACAATGAGCTGACAGCTGCTGGATCAACCCTTTGCCGGTAACCTGGGGAAGTCCCGGATAATTATCAACAATGTGGGCCTTTTGCAGCTTGGAGCTGAACCCCATATGCTCGAATAAGGCAATGCTCTTATTCCGTATCCGGCCGGTTAACGCTGCCGACAGACCCGCCGGGCCGCCGCCGACTACCGCAATATCAAATTTTTTATCCGCCATGTACTTTCCTCCCTGTCTTTTTCACCTGCTAATCGACTCAACCTAAGTCTTTGGCCACTTGCTTTAGACGCTGCCGGATCGGCAAATCGTAGGGACAGCGCTTTTCGCAGGCGCCGCATTCAATGCAGTCGGAAGCCTTGGCTCCCATTGCCGCATAACGTTTGGGAATCGCATCCTTCAATCCATAGGATGCATATTGCAGATGGAAAATAAACATTTGCGGAATGTCAATTCCCACGGCACAAGGCATGCAATAACCGCAGCGGCGGCAGAAATTAGGTCCCAGCACTGCCGCTTCTTCCTTCAGCACCGCTTTTTCCTCTTCCGTCAGCGGTTTATAGTCCTTAGCCGCCATCAAATTTTCCGTAACCTGTTCCACCTTGTCCATTCCTGGTATGGCGCAGGTGATGTCCTGTCCGATAATATACCGCAAAGCCAAATTAGTATGTTTTACCTGACCGCCGCCCAGAGGCTTCATTATAATGCGGCCAATATCCATGGATTTCGCTAAAGGAAATAATTCTTCCAGCGGCTGAGGCTCAATAAAGTTAAACGGCACTTGCACCGTACTGAACTCGTCGGTTTTCAGCGCTTCCACCAGCAAGCCGGTATTATGGCCGGTAACGCCGATATGGCGGATCTTCCCTGCTGCCTTTGCTTCCTTCAGTGCCTCCAGGGCCCCGCCGGAGGCCATCACCGCTTCAAAGTCGGCACGGGTCTTGATGTTATGAATTTGATATAAGTCGATATACTCTGTTTTCATATTCGCCAGACTAATGTCGATGTCTTTCGCCATACCCGCTTTATCCCGGGCCATGCTTTTCGTCGCCAGATAGTATTCCGACCGGCGGGAAGAAATATGTTTCCCGATTTTCGTTTCACTGTCGGTATAAGCCCGGGCCGTATCTACAAAATTAATGCCGGAGTCCAGAACCTTATGCAGCACCGGCCCTGCTTCTTCCATTGTACAGCGCTGCAGCGGTAAAGCGCCAAAGCTGACGACCGTAACTTCCATTCCCGTACGGCCTAATTTTCTTTTTTCCATAAAAATACCCCCACACGCATTATTTCTAACAATATTGTTTCTTTATTGATTGTTCGCGCGACATTTATCAACTCCTGCTAAAGATAATAAACGGCGCCGCTTTTTTCTCCCAAAGTCAGCTGGGCGATCCCTTGACTTTCAACAGGGGATAAAATATAATGAAACTGAAATTATACAGGGCTTACGCTAGCTATTTCTATCGCAAGCCGTTAACATGATGAACGGGAAGCTAATTGCTTTTATTCCCCAGAGAGCCGATGATGGGTGCGAATCGGCGGATGAAGCAGCTAATTCCGCCCGGGAGTGGCTGATGATAAATCGTGACGGGTTCCGCCCGATACAGCGGCTGGAGTTGGCCGCATCATGCGGCAACTTGGGTGGCAACGCGGGAGTATATCTCGCCCCAATTGAGGGGGCGGGATTTTTTGTTTTGTCAAACGCATTACTATCAACAAACAAGGAGACAAGATCATGGCTATTATTAAACCCTTTCGCGGCCTGCGGCCCGTCCCCGCTCTGGCAGCTCAGGTCGCCTCCCTTCCCTATGACGTTCTGGATTCCGAGGAAGCCCGTCAGCTAACTGCCAACAATCCTTACAGCTTTCTGCGGGTAACCAAATCGGAAGTCGACCTTCCCCCCGGCACCCCGCCCCATTCGCCTCAGGTTTACGCCCAGGCCAAAAAAACATTGGAACAATTTATTGCGGACGAAATTTTAATTCAGGATGAGCAGCCCCATTTCTACATCTATAAGCAGCAAATGGGGGCTCATACCCAGATCGGTTTAGTAGCTGCTGCCTCCGTCGCCGAATATCGGGAAAATAAGATTAAAAAGCATGAATTAACCCGGCCGGATAAAGAGCAGGACCGGGTCAATCACATTGTAACCACCCAGGCACAAACCGGTGCCGTATTTTTGACCTATAAGGCTGTCCCGGCTATCCAAGAACTGCTATCATCCTGTATGGAAATCCCGCCGGTATATGATTTTACTTCGCCTGACAACATTCGTCACACCCTGTATGTCGTAGATGATGAACAAAAAACCAACGCCATTGAAGCGGCCTTTGCCCGAGTCGATTCTCTGTATGTCGCCGACGGACACCATCGGTCGGCAGCCGCAGCCAGAGTCTGTGATGCCTGTCGCAAAGCCAATCCTCATCACTCGGGAAACGAAGAATATAATCGTTTCTTGGCGGTGTTATTTCCCCATGACATGATGTACATTATGGATTATAACCGGATCGTACAGGATCTAAACGGATTCACTCCGGCTGAATTTCTCGCTGCAGTGCAAAAAAAGTTCACAATTGAACAGCATCCCTCCGGGCCGCTGAAACCGGATCAAACCCATAGCTTCGGTATGTATCTGGGGGGGGCCTGGTACCGTTTGACCGCTAAAGCGGACTCCTTTGATCCCGGCAACCCGGTGGATAAACTGGATGTCAGCATTTTACAAAATCAGCTGCTCCACCCCCTGCTGGGGATTCAAGATCCCCGCACCGATAAGCGGATTCACTTCGTTGGCGGAATCCGCGGTATGAAGGAGCTAGAGCGATTAGTCGACAGCGGTAACTTCGCCGTAGCTTTTTCCCTGTATGCCACTTCCATCGAAGAACTGATGGCTATCGCCGACGCCAATAAAATTATGCCGCCTAAATCCACCTGGTTTGAACCAAAGCTGCGGGATGCCATTGTTGTTCATTTAACACCCATTCCTGAATTATAGTCGTACATTGAAGGAGGAATTACCGTGACCAAACGAGTTTACAATTTTAACGCCGGCCCAGCCGTACTGCCTTGGGAAGTTCTGCAGGAAGTTCAGGCCGAATTATTGGATTATCAGGGAACCGGCATGTCGATTCTGGAAATGAGTCACCGCTCCAAACCCTTCGCCGCGATCGTTGAGGAAGCGGAAGCCAGTATGAAAGAACTGCTGGGAGTAGGAGATGATTACCGGGTACTGTTTCTCCAAGGAGGCGCCAGCACCCAATTTGCCATGGTGCCGCTGAATTTCCTTGCTCCCGGCCGCACCGCCGATTATATTCTCACCGGCTCCTGGTCGGAAAAAGCGCAGAAAGAAGCAAAACTGATTGGTGAAACTCATGTAGCGGCCAGTACAGCCGATGGCAGCTACAAACGCATCCCAAAAATTGAGGAAGTGCAGCTAAGCTCCGATCCTGCCTATATTCACATGACTTCCAACAATACCATCTTCGGCACCCAATGGGCTGCTCTGCCCTCTTTCGGCGACGTACCGCTGATTGCCGATATGTCCTCCGACATGCTCAGCCGTCCTTTCGATGTCTCTAAATTTGCTCTCATTTATGCCGGGGCTCAAAAAAATATCGGACCCGCCGGAGTAACGGTGGTCATTATTCGCCGGGATATGCTGGGAAAAACCCCGGCCGGCACTCCCACTATGCTGCGGTATGATACCCACGCCAACAGCAATTCCTTATACAATACCCCCCCCTGCTTTTCTCTCTATATCGTCAGCCGGGTACTGCGCTGGCTGAAAACCCAGGGAGGCCTGTCCGTCATCCAGCGCCGGAACAAGGCAAAGGCTGCTTTAATCTATGACACCATCGATCAGAGCAGCGGTTTCTACAAGGGCCATGCCGACAAAGACAGCCGTTCCCTGATGAACGTGACCTTCCGTCTGCCGTCAGAGGAGCTGGAAAAAACCTTTGTCGCCGACTCTACCCAGGCAGGTCTCATTGGTTTGAAAGGCCATCGCTGGGTCGGCGGTCTTCGTGCCTCTCTCTATAACGCCATGTCCCTGGAAGGCTGCCAATCTCTGAAACAGTTCATGCTGGAGTTTCAGCGGCGAAACGGTTAAAGAGGGAAGTGCCTGGCGCATAGTCGATAGATCATAGCACTGGAATTGTCATTGCGAGCCGCAGCGAAGCAATCTTCCTGTTGCGAGTTCCTCTTCCCGCTTTGAGATCGCCACGGCTAACACCCCGCGACGCCATTTCTACGATGCAAACTTATGAGCACTTTGTCAAGAACGGCGTTTCTTTCTGACATAATTACCCATTGCTTAAAAAAGATCTCTGTTTGTCCGGTAAGGACAGACAGAGATCTTTCTTTTCTTCAGCGCTTAATCGCACACCGCAATCAATTCAATTTCCACCATGGCATCTTTGGGCAGTTTCGCCACCTGAACGCAGGCCCGGGCCGGACAATCCCGGGTAAAATAGTTGGCATAAACTCCGTTCATTGCGACAAAATCCTTCATATCTTTTAAAAACACCGTTGTTTTGACTACCGCCTCAAAAGAACTTCCGGCAGCCAATAGAATTGCTTTCAGATTTTCCAGCGACTGGCGGGTCTGGGCCTCAATGCCGCCGGGAGCAAACTCTCCTGTCGCCGGGCTAACCGGCAGCTGACCGGAAACAAACAAAAATCCCTTGGCCTTAATGGCCTGAGAATAAGGTCCAATCGCCTGCGGCGCCTGTTCACTATATACAACTTCTTTCATCTAATAACCCCTCTCTTTCTCTCTCCTGCATTCTACCTATCCGCACCCTGTGCTAAGGCATTAGCCAACAAGAATTCCAGCTAAATTCATTAATAATATAATACACTTTCCTTCCATATTTATCAAAGGATAATATTTCGATAAATGGACAATTGCGAATTTAACTACTTATCACAAACTGCGATTACTTCGATTTTCCTCTTGATCTAGAAAAAAGACAAAGCTATTTTATTTATAAGTTATTTACAGTTTATTTACTGCCGCTTCTATTCTATTGAGCGCTTCTACCAATCTGGAACGCGGACAAGCAATGTTCATTCTCATGAAGCCTGCACCGCCAGGTCCAAAAGTAGAACCTTCATTCATAGCAACTTTAGCTTGCTCTAAAAAGAATTTTTGCAATTCTTTCGGTTCCATATTCAGTTCTTTGCAGTTAAGCCAAATAAGATAAGTAGCCTGAGGATTACCTATTCTAATTTGGGGAATTCTCTCTGAAACGAATTTTTTAAGGTATTCAAGATTGCCCTCAAGATATTCCAACTCTTGATCCGCATAGTACTCACATTCGTTGTAGGCAACTTCGATCGGCAGCGTACCGAATATCGTTCTGCCATAGGCTTTGAGATTTTCAAGTGGAGCATAGAAGAGATCGTGGTTGTGACGGTTAGGAATGACTACAGCCCCTGTTCTTACACCAGCAATGTTAAATGTCTTACTTGGGTTAACACAAACCACACAGTTATCAGCAGCTTCTGGGGAAAGGCTGCCAAAGGGAATGTGCTTACTCCCTTTATAAACAATATCAGAATGAATTTCGTCTGAAACTACAAATACGTTATGTTTTAAGCAAAGCCTAGACATTCTAGTCAATTCTTCTCTTGTGAAACATTTGCCTGTAGGATTATGGGGGCTGCATAGCAAAAACATTGTGGTTCGCTTTTTGCTAAGTAATTCCTCCAAATTTTTAAAGTCAATTTCATAACTACCATCTTCTTTGAGAATGAGCTTGTTTCCAAGAACATGTCTGCCGTTGTTAGGAATAATATCAGGGAAGGGATGATAAGCAGGCATCTGAATGACAATGTTGTCGCCCGGGTTGGTGAAGGCGTGCATTGCATATACGATTGCAGGTATAACTGCAGGTGTATATTCCACCCAATCAATGTCAATATTCCAGCCAAATCTTTTTTTCTGCCAATTAACAATTGACTGTTCGAAATTCTTAACATTTATAGGATAGCCGTAAATACCATGTTGCGCTCTTTTAACCATAGCATCAATAACCGGTTGCGGACATTTGAAGTCTGTATCAGCAATCCACATCGGTATTACATCATCAGCGTAAGTATCCCATTTCTTACATTCGGTACCTCTGCGATCAACTACTTCATCAAAATTATGTTTCATCATTTTACTCACCCTCCTTGAAAATTTATGTATTTAGGATTACAGTGTTCTGCCCTAGTAATAACCATCTTCCTTATGAGTTTATGAAGATAAACGCAATGTTTACAAGAGCAGCTACTGCCATAGGAATCGAGGTCCTTTTTACAACTTGAAAAGGAGATGCATCAGCAACACCGGCTATAGCAACAATTGCTGCAGTAATTGGCGATACAACGCGACCAAAGCTCGTCATAATCTGCATTGGTAACACTAAAGTAACAGCGCTGATGTTCATAGCTGCAGCAATCTTCGGCGTAAGAGCTGCGAAAGAAAAGAAAGCGGCATTGCCGGAACCCATTAAGAAGGCACATCCAGCAATTACTATACAGAAGAAAATGATTAAGGCATTAACGCCAAGGCCAAGATTTTGAGCACTAGAAATCATAGCATCTACAGCGCCAATCTTCATTAACCCTGCAGCAAATACTTCACCTCCTACTATCAATGTGATTACAGTTGCAAAGCTGTTGCCCATACCTTTGAATAAATGTTCTAAGCTCTGTAAGGTGGAACGAATATCTTTAGTTCTGACATATTCGAAAGCCATGCTAATAAAGGTACTTAAGAACATTGCGGTAACAACGTCCATTTTTATTTTACTGTGGAAAATCGGACTGAACCCAAGGATAAACACCATTGGAATTATTGGGAGAATGGCGTAAATCAAAGGCGGACGGGTTGCGTCTTCTTCAACGAGGTTAATAGAATCATCGTGACCAGTAAAACCCTCCTTTTTATCCCACCATTTTTGTACAAAATAGTGTACAATACCAAGGATCAAAGTTGTTGTTATAAATATTGGCAATTGATTATTTACAAAATATACTGCCGGATCCAAATTACTGACGTTAGCTGCAAGAATTGCATTACCTGAACCGGGACCAACATCCATGTATTGTGAACAGCCGATTACACCGAGGGCAGATAATTTACTAACACCAGCTCTTATGAAGATTGGGTACATAGTAACCATGAGTAGTAAACCCAAACCAGCATGGCTTGGAATAAACACTACCAAGAATTGGCTCACGAAGAAACCAAAAACAAGCAAAACATATGGGGATTTAATAAATTTAAGTGGAGTAGCAACCACGGCAAACAAGGATTTACTCGCTCCCAGATATTCCATATATTTTGCAAAGCCTGCTATTGACATGATAGTCAAACCGAGACCGGCAACGCGGGTGCTGAGCAGTACCTCAATCGTGTGAAAAATGTCCAGAAAAGCCGAACCGGAGGATTGTTTAGCAGCAAGTATTGGATTACTGCCGATAAAGAATGCTGCAAGCAGGAGAGTGATACCTGCTATAAAAAGAACTGCCTGTGGAAAATACTTTTTGATAATCATGTAAACAACCCAAATAATGACTAAAATCGCGATAATATTTCCCATTTTATTACCTCGCCTTTTTGAAATTGGCGTATCGCTTCAATACGCTATTCCACAATTTCCTTAAAACGGAGCCAAGCGAAACATTACTACCTTATCTCGCTATAGCCTCTTTAGCTTTCTTAGCTATATATGGAAACGATGGTATCACCAACTTGAGTTCGGTATAATTAAACATACCTTCCATACTTTTAAAACAGGACTTATGCAGTTTCAGGCAATAAATTTCTTTTCTCTATTTGCGCCTAAAAAAGTTTTACAATCTACTAAAATCACGGTGCAACATAGCAATCTCTTCCCGATTTTATATTCACTGCTACTGTCAAACTTGTCCTTCCGGAAGAATCCCCAGTTTTCTGCGCCAATAGCGGGAATAAACTGCTCCCAGCGGATTATGGGCCAGCACGCGGTCTTTCGCTACCAGACAGGACACCGGAGCCGCCGATGCGGCGGTAAACAGCATATCATGTCCCACACATAAGCCCACCGTAAAATTCATTTCCGTGCCGGCATCCGCCAATATTTTGGCCTGTATCTTAGGATTGCACATCATTTCCTTGGCACCGGGCTTAATTTGTTCCAGTCCTAAATTTTCTTTTGCCACACCGCAAACTTTACAGCAAACGCTGTGTACTTCAAAAAACTTTTCAAAATAAACCGCAATCAACTTTGCTTCCTGAGCCAAACCGATGCAAAATGGCAGACCGATCTTCTTTACCCCTAAGCTTTTCGCAAAGTCCACACTTTCCTCCAAGCGGCACATTTTCATATAGTTTCGCCCTTCAGTACAGGCAGCGGCTTTCATCATCGCCAAATCACCGTCCTGATAAAAATCTTTCACCGCCTCTACCGTCAGCTTGGTACAATTTTGCCCCTCAACATAGCACTTATTGTGTTTACAGTGTGCGCACTTCATTTGATCAATCTCCTTATATTAAAATTTTCTCTTCCTGCAAGCAGGTTTTATGAAACATAGCGGTAACAGCCTCTTCTTACAGCATCCCGTTTCTCGTTTTCATTAAACGGTATACTGGTATACCACTTAATGAAAAATTAAAATCCCTCCTTTTTTATCAAGCATTTCCCGAAGCAGCCATTACAGACTATCAATAACCTGCTTCGCCCGCTGCAAATGTCCAGCCATAATCGCTGCTGCACCCCCTGGATTTTGTTCTTTAATTTTCTGCCAAATGCCTTTATGATCCTCAAGTACATTGTGATACCGGGCAGGATCTTTCTGAGAATACTGGCGGGAATAAGAAAGCAGATCCGTTAAAAAATCGTTGATTTTTATGAGTATTTCATTGTGGGTGGCAATAAAAATTGCCGAATGAAATCCTATCGAAGCATCAGAAATACTTTTCCCCATTTTTATATTTCTTTCCATATCGATCAATGCACTTTCCATCGCTTCCAAATCATGAACTGTCCGGCGTTCCGCTGCCAGTCTGACCGCATAAGACTCAATAGCCTCACGGGCTTCAAACAAATCCGCCAATGTACTCTTAGGATTCTCCATAACAAAATCAACATTATTTAGAATGTGGCTCATCTTGATTTTTTTTACAAATACGCCCTTGCCCCGAATGTGCTCAACTGCTCCCAAAAACTCCAAAGTTTTTAATGCCTCTCGCACCGGCACCCGGCTGACATCAAATATTTTAGTAAGTTCCCGTTCCGAAGGAAGGCTGTCCCCTTCCTTTAATTTTCCTTCGCGGATCCAGTTACGAATATGTTCAACAATTTGTCTATATAAAGAAGTAGAAGACTTATCAATGACTTTATTGAGTAATTCTTTGTCAATATCCGCTTTCAATGCTTCAGCTCCTCTGGTATACCAGTATGCCATTAGCTGCTTTTATTATAATATTCCTTGCAAAAACTGTCAATCAAATTCTGATTATAAAGATAAATTGTATTTTACCGTAAACTTTTTTCCCCTCTTCACGCATGTATCCGTGCAGCGAGGATAAAGGAAATCTACTTTGAATATAGAATACATAGTTATAACAACCATACAGGAGGGTTTTAAATGAACAAAGAAATCAGTTACAACGAATATGCGGCAAAAGTAATAGATCAGCTGCCCAAAGGAGCATTTCTGACAACAATCGGCGACGGTAAAGTCAACACCATGACCATCGGCTGGGGCAGCATCGGCTTTCTCTGGCGCAAACCGGTATTTACCGTCATGGTCCGTCATTCCCGCTATACTTATCAGTTAATTGAGAAAAGCAATGAATTTACCGTCAGTATTCCTCTAAAAGATATGAAAGCTGCTTTGAGTCTCTGCGGCAGCAAATCCGGCCGGGACATGGATAAACTGGCAGCCGCCGGACTGACCACCAAACCGGGTCAAAAGCTGTTGACGCCGGTTATCGCCGACTGCGGCTTAACCTATGAGTGCAAAATCATTTATAAGCAAACGATGAGCCGGGACAATCTGGACGACGAAATTCAACAGCAATGCTATAACGACGGCGATTATCACACCCTTTACTTCGGTGAAATTGTTGCCAGCTATCGAAACGACTAAAATAAAAACAGCGGCGTAAAGCCGCTGTTTTTATTTTAGTCGCTATTCCTCTCTCCGGCTACTTAACCATTCCTAAAAAGCTTGGCAATATCTGAACAATCCCCGGACAGGCGGTGACAATTGCCAAAACCACCAGATTGGCTACAGCAAACGGCCATACTGCCTTGGATACATCTTCTAAACTGATGTTAGTAATAGCCGTTGATACAAACAGGCAGATGCCAATCGGCGGCAGAATCATTCCCAGTGCCGAATTAATGGCTACAATGATGCCGAAGTGAATAGGATCCACCCCGGCAGCCAGCATCGCCGGCAGAATAATGGGAATCACCACCAGAATGCAAGTACCGGTTTCCAGTACGGTATGAATCAGAATCAGGAACAAGTTCACAATGACTAAAATCCATAAAGGATCGTGGGTAATACTAAACAACATACTGGCAATTTCCTGAGGAATCTGCTGGGAAGCCAGATACCAGGCCAGCAGCATTCCGGCGGAAGCGATGAACATAACCCGGGCGGTGTTGACTGCGCCGGTGGTTACCACTTTAGGAATTTCTTTAACCGGCAGTTCCCGGTAGAAAAAGGTGCTGACCACCAGGCTGTACACAACAGCGACCACCCCGGCTTCGGTAGCGGTAAAAATACCGCCCAGAATACCGCCTAAAATGATAATGGGAGCCAATAGCGCCCAAATCGAATTAATAAACGATTTCCCCAAATTCTTAAAACCAACCCATTTATCTGCCGGATAATTGCGGCGGCGGGCAATAATCAGCCCGGTAACAGCAAAAGCCGTAGCTACCAAAAACCCGGGAATAAACGAAGCCATAAACAAATGGGCAATAGAGACGTTGGCCACAAAAGCATAGAGCAGCATCCCCGAACTTGGCGGAAACTGAACTCCCAGAGAACCGGATGCCGCCTGCAATGCCGTAACAAAATTTCGCTCATAGCCCCGTTTGATCATTCCCGGCAGCATAACATTGCCGATAGCTGCCGTATCCGATGCCGCCGAACCGGACATATCGGCAAACACGATACTGGCAAGTACATTCGCCGGAATGAGTCCGCCGCGAATCCAGCCGACCAAATCGCTGGCAAAGTTAATCAACCGCATGGCAATACCGCCGGAGTGCATAATCGCACCGGCCAGCATAAAAAAGGGAACGGCCATTAAAGTAAACGAATCCAGACCAACGAACATTCTCTGAGGAATAATCGTCATCGGAAAATTTCCCAGAGAAGAAAACGCCGCGATAGGCAGTAAAGCCAATGACATGGCAATAGGAACGCTCATCGCAAAAAACAATAGCAGCAAGAGCAGCAGCAACCCATTCAGTCCGCTGATCGGCTGACTGACCAAAAAAGAGAAAACGACTGCAATGCCAATCATAAGCCCGATTCCCAATGACGGACTGTGCAGTTTCTTCTCCGATTCCTCCGCTGCCAGATACAAGGTATGAACCAGCATAAACAGGCCGCCTACCGGTAGAGCCGCATAGGCCCAGGCCATGGTAAAGTCCAGGCCGGGAGATTTTTCCGGAAAAGCCGTTACGGCAAGCTCAAAGCCATATACGATGAAATAATAGCAAAACAGAGCCGACAATCCATGAGTAACCAGGTACAAATAGGGACGAATCTTAGCCGGAAACATTTTTAAACCCATGGTGATGTTCGGCAGCGAATTGTATTTAAGGGCCACTGAAGCCCCGATAAATGTCGTCCACATAAAAGCATACCGGGCTAATTCTTCCGACCAGGACAGCGGCGCATGCAGCAAATAGCGAAAAATGACCTGGGCGAAAACCGCGGTTACCATAGTTCCGGCTGCCAGCAGCAGTACGCCTCTGGCAAAACTGTTGATCCGGTCACTGATAATACGCAAAACACTCAGCATTGTATACATCCTCCGTTAGATAATTAGTAATAATGGTTGGGCAGATACCCAACCATTATTACCGTCAGTCGATTACTTCGTCCGCAGTGCTTCCACGTCATCAATCATTTTCTTGCCAATGGCTTGCTCAAGCGACTGCCACAGCGGTTTTGCCCTTTCATAGAAAGGCTTGGTGTCTACATCGTTGAATTTCATACCGGCTGCCTTAAGTTTTTCAATCGTTTCTTTTTCATTTTGATTAAAGAGATCGCTTTCATCCTTTTGCGATTCGGCGGCAACTTCCATCAATATCTTCTGCGCCTCCGGATCCATTTTATCCCAAACTTTTTTGCTCATCAACAAAATATTGGGACCGGCAAAATGATTGGTAAAGGAGAAGTAAGGACATACTTCGTTCATCTTGAAGGAAGCAACTGTAGCCGGATTATTCTCCCAGCCGTCCAGAATGCCGGACTGCAACGCATTATAAACAGCTCCCTGATCCATCGGCGTAGCAATGCCGCCCATGGCATTAATGGCATCCACCATCGTCTTGGACGGCATGGTGCGGATCTTCAGACCTTTCAGGTCTTCCGGCGTATTTACCGGTCCTTTTTTGGTGGTAATGCTGCGGAACCCGCTCCATTGATAAGCCATACCTTTCAGGCCGCTTTGTTCCAGGTCCTTAAACAGTTCCTGCCCAATCGGGCCGTTTACTACTTTATTCATATGCTCTTCCGACTGGAAGATATAAGGCAGACTGAACAGCTGCCATCTGGGAGCAAAGCTGGTCATTAAGGCACTGTTCACGTTTGCCATATCGATGGACCCGAGCTTCATTCCCTCTACCAAGTCCCGTTCCTGTCCCAGAGTACCATTGTTGAAGACGGTAATTTCAATTTGGCCTTTGCTTCTCTCATTTACTTTTTTCGCATAGATCAAAGCTGCGGCAGCAACCGGATGAGATTCCGGCAATTGAGTTGCCAGTTTCAATTTGTACTTAGCACCCTGGGCCGGCTGCGCAGTCTGCTTTTGACTACAGCCCGTCAACAGAGTTACCATTGCAAAGATTGCCAGGATCGCCACAATCAATGTTTTGGTCTTTTTCATTCTTTCGACTCCCCCTTTTTAGTAAATCGGTTTCCTAATAAAGGTATATATTCAATTTTTTGAATATATTTCCTGCCTTTTATCACTCAATTTTTAAAATTTAATTAATTCTTCCGGATTATGTTTCACCGCAGGATTTACGCACCACTAATGCAGGCGGATAAACGATGACTGACGGGCGCTTGCCGGCCCTTCCCGACTTTATCCGCTTAAGCAACAATTCTCCGGCCTTTTTCCCCATATCATAGGTAGGCTGGGCAATGACAGTAACCGGCGGCTCAAGCAGTTCCGCCCACTCCCAGTCGTCAAAGCCAATAACCGCCATATCCGCCGGAATGGGAATCGCCAATTTCTTTAAAGCTTTTATTATCGACATTGTCATTAAATTGTTGACACCGAACAAAGCGGTCGGCCTTGGATTCATTGCCAGCAGCTGTTTAATTCTTTCCAGAACCACCGCTTGCGCCGTACAAGTCTCTACCACCAATCGCTCGTCCACGGGCAGCCCGCAGTCCGTTAAAGCCTGCTTATATCCCTGCACCCGCTCCAGCCGGGGACTAATATTGGCACAGGGCAGAGCCAGCAAAGCAATCCGGGTATGCCCCAGTCCTATCAGATGCCGAACTGCCAAATAAGCCCCCCTGCAACTGTCTGCCGTAACGGTATCGGCTTTTATCGCCGCTACTTTCCGATCAATCAGCACCACCGGAATCTGCTGGGTAACACCCTGCAGCAGTGCGTTATTATGCCCGGTGGTATTAATCATCAAGCCGTCAATCTGCTTTGTCATTAACATTGTAATATATTCCTTTTCTTTCACCGGATCGTCGTCGGCGTTGCACAAAATCAGATTGAACCCCGACTGTTTGCAGTAGTCTTCCACCCCGCGCACGATACTGGTAGAGAAAGGATTTAAAATATTGGCTACAATAGCACCGATGGTTTTGGTGCTTTTCTGCTTTAAACTGCGGGCAACGGCGTTGGGGTGATAATCAAGTTCCGCAATCACCTGGGTAATTTTCTCCTTGGTTCCCAGGCTCATACACTCATACCGGCCGTTTAGATAGCGGGAAACGGTACTTTTCGATACCCCCGCTTTTGCCGCCACATCATTAATTGTAATTGCCATAACCGCTGCTCCTGTCTGTTAGCGCTGTACCCGGCCGGAGCCGTCCCCTGCCGCTAGGTTTTTAACCTCTTTTACCGATACATGGTTGTGATCGCCTTCGACCGAATGTTTCAGGCAGGACGCTGCCACTGCAAATTCCAGAGAATCCCGGGAACTTAAACCGCTCAACAGGGAATAAATCAACCCGCCGCCGAAGGAGTCGCCGCCGCCTACCCGGTCAACAATATGCACCGGATATTTTTTCGAAAAAAGGAACTGGCCGTCTTTATACAGCATCGCCGCCCAATTGTTGTCGGAGGCGGAAAGACTTTCCCGCAGCGTAATGGCTACGGCGGTAAAGTGAAACCGCTCTTTCAGCTCCTGCGCCACTTTCTGGTAGCCTTCATGGCTGAGCTTACCGCCGGTTATATCGCTTTCCGGCGCTTTGATGCCGAATACCTTCTCCGCATCTTCTTCATTAGCGATGCAGACATCCACATAGGGCATGAACCGGGCCATCACTTTACCGGCTTTTTCACTTGTCCAGAGGTTCTTGCGGAAGTTCAAATCGCAGCTGACTGTGAGTCCTGCTTCTTTTGCCGCTTTACAGGCTTCCAGGACAATTTCCGCCACATTGTCGCCCAGTGCCGGGGTAATGCCGGTAAAATGGAACCATTCGGCGCCGGCAAAAATTTCTTTCCAATTAAAGTCTTGTTTTGCTGCCGCGGAAATAGAAGAATAAGCCCGGTCATACACGACTTTAGAGGGACGCTGGGAAGCTCCCTTTTCCAAAAAATAAATGCCCAGACGTTCGCCGCCTCTGACCATATATCGGGTGTCAACTCCATAGCGACGCATTTCATTGACAGCTGCCTGTCCGATCGGATTTTCCGGCACTTTGGTGACAAGCGCCGCATCAATGCCATAGTTGGCCAGGGAAACGGCCACATTGGCTTCACCGCCGCCGTATACAACGCCGAATTTATCGGCCTGCTCAAACCGGAGATATCCCTCCGGTGCCAGCCGCAGCATAATTTCCCCAAAACATACTACCTTTGCCATAAAAATCCCCCCTACTTTTTCCGTGCTTCCTGAATTTTCGCAATAAATTGTTTGGCAATATCAGTGATAGACTGATAATCGCCTTTTTTCGCCCCGCCAGTCAGTTTACCGCCAACACCAACTGCCACGCAGCCCGCCTTAATCCAGTCCGCCACATTCTCCAGTGCCACACCGCCTGTCGGCATAAGCGGAGCCTGAGGCAGCGGCCCCTTAACTGCTTTGATAAACTGAGGACCGAGAGCTTCGCCGGGAAATACTTTGACAATATCGGCGCCTGCTTCCATCGCCTCAATCACTTCTTTAATAGTCATAGCCCCGGGCATTACCGGAATTTGATACCGGTTGCACAACTTAACTGCGTCGACATTCAATGCCGGGCTTACAATGTACTGAGCGCCGGCAAGAATCGCCGCTCGCGCTGTTTCGGCATCCAGTACGGTACCGGCGCCGATAATAATTTCACCGGATGTATACTTGGCACACAAATCTTTAATAACCTCCGCCGCTCCCGGTACGGTAAAGGTGATCTCGATCGCCGCCACTCCGCCGGCAATACAGGCATCGGCAATTTTAAATGCCTGCTCGGAGCTTTCGGCTCTTACTACCGCAACCAGTCCTGTCTCCATAATCTGCTCCAGGACTTTCAATTTTGGTATCATAATAGTAGTGCTCCCTCCTTTTTATATAAACCGATTTAGTAAATCGGTTTATATAAAAATTATTCTGCGTTTTCTAAAAAATTCCTGCCATAATATTCAAAAAATTTTAAAGCTGCAAAAAAAATATTCGCTGCCGGGCAACGAATATTCTTGTCTATTCTTCTGCGCCGCCGGCAGTCTGCCGACGCTCTTCCCGTGCTTGCTGCCAAGCCTCCCTGGCCATTGTCAGAATTCTCCGCTCCAGTTTGGCCTGAGGACTGGAAACCACTTTGCTGAAATACTGCAGCGACTTATCCACCGCTCCGGTCCGGCGATACAATTCACCAACCAGAAACGTCAGCGTAATCTCCGACATAACGCCAATCGGCAGCCGTTCCCGGGACAGCGCCTGATCATAAAACTCCACCGCCTTTTTCAGAGCCAGCTGTTCTTCTTCTCCCTGCTGTCCTTCCCGATACACCCAAGCCAGCCTAAGGTACAGCCCGCCTATCTTACTGGCTGCAGCCTCGATCAATTCCTCATAAAAAATTGCCAGCTTATATGCATCCACAGCCTGCTCCCGCGTTCTGGTTCCTCCAAGATTTAAATTTACTTTTCTGCTCGCTAAAAAATTCTCGATTTTCGCTGCCGCCCCGGCAGAAAGCCTGTCAAACATTGTATCCTGTGCAGCGTAACCGCAATGAGGGCATACCCATACCGTATAATAGTAAGGATTAATCCCCTTGTAATAACAGCAAAAATCAGTATCCTGCTTCATTTTTACCAACCGGGAACGAACTTTTGTTACCATAAAACTTTCGCCGCAGATGCTGCAGGTTTTTTCTACTGCATATAAAGCATTTGTCATTTATGTCACTCCATCTCCAGAAAATACGCCTGTCACTATCCTCACGCAGATAAGGCCCCCTAGCGGCTGGACTTTTTCTTCCGGTAGCCGCCTTCCTGGCCCCTCATAGCCATATGAACAGCGCCGCCCCAGATCAATCCGATAATAAGCCACTTTAAAACAGGCGGAATTCCTAAGTCTTTTCCCACTGCAAATACGATAACGCTGAGCACAAATCCCAATATATACCATCCCACTGCAATCATCTCCCACTTGATAGGATTTAATGATAACTTCGACCTGCTGCAATGGAATTCCTGTTCCCAATTTAGGATTACCGACAGGTAGAATTCTGCAAAGGATTATCAAACTCCGGAAAGAACTTTCATAATAGATATCAACAAAATGAAACAGGAGGCAGTTATGAATAAATGGATTCTTTATACCCTTACGATAATCCTATTATGCGGCAGTAACCTGTACCTTCCCGGTCAGGCCCAGGCTTCGTCTTTTTGGAGCATTGGCTCCACCGGCTATGAAGTTACCATCATCCAGCAAAAGCTGGCGGAAGCTGGATTTTACAAAGGTCCGGTCACTGGAATATTTGATGCCATTACCAGTAATGCGGTTAAAGCCTTTGAAAAATCATCCGGGGTTATTGCGGACGGCATTGTCACCACGGCCATTCTTGATCTGATTAACAATAACACCGAAGAAATATATATCGTTCATCCCGGCGACACTGCCTATACAATTGCCGAGCGGCTGGACATGACCGCCTATGACATTCTTCGTGATAACGACCTGGAAAATCCCCATGCTCTATTAAACCCAGGAACAGTTTTGCACCTGAAACGCTCGGCGACAGGAACAAGCGGAACCGGCTCTGCCCTAATTAACTTTGCCAGCAACTTTATTGGAACCCCATATGTGTGGGCCGGAAACAGTCCTGGTGGATTCGACTGTTCCGGCTTTATCTACTATATCTTCATTGAACACGGGGTTTCCCTCCCCCGCATGGCTGACGCACAATTTAATGAAGGCGCCTCTGTTGAAAAGGCAGCGCTTCTGCCTGGTGACCTTGTGTTTTTTGAAACCTATGAACCCGGACCATCGCATGTGGGCATTTATCTGGGCGATGATAAATTCATCCATGCCAGTTCCGCCGCCGGACAAGTAATTATTTCCGATCTCAACAAACCCTATTATGCCATGACCTACCTAGGAGCGAGAAGAGTACTGTAAATCATTGTTGTCATCTATTTCAACCTGATGTAAAAATTTGCTAACATATTGCTTGCCGATAAAGTCAAGAATAAGATTGTTCCCAATATACGCTGCAAAGGAGGAACCTTATGACAACTGCAAATAAAAATCAGTCCAGTAAAAAGCAAAGTACTATGACCGCGCAATTTGATGCCAACAATGATTACTCCCAATCAACTCAAGCCCAGGCAGCCAGCCAAAACCAGCAGCAAACAAGCAAATCCCAGTTTGGCACATTAACTGCTGCGGCCGATGCCAACAATGACTATTCCAGCTCTACCCAGAATCAGTCCGGCAGTAAAAATCAACAAAACAAAAATCAGCAGGGAACGGCAACAACTAAAAAAGACGCCAATAACGATTATTCCAACTAATAGTCGGCGATTCATTCTCCTAAAAAGGAGCCATTTCGGCTCCTTTTTTAAATCATAATCGGCGTAAAAAAGAACCGCAAATGCGGTTCTTTTTTAGCTCTTTTCAAATTCATCCTTACCGACACCACATTCGGGGCAGGTCCAATCTGCCGGAAGTTCTTCAAATTTAGTACCGGCTGCAATACCGTGCTCGGAATCACCCGCCGCCTCATCATAGACATACCCACAAATTGAACAAGACCATTTCGCCAATTTTAAGTCCTCCCTTATAATTTTCTTTATTTGATTATATCATACAGTAACAAAAAATCAACCTTTTTAAGGAACTATTTTCCGTTAATCCATATAATTTCCCACCAATAATGCACCATCGCCGGCCATTCTTCCCCTACGGAAAACACAAAAACCTAACCGCCGCTCACCCGCTGAACCGGCGCGATTACGAATAAAGGAATCCATATTCCCCTGCAGAATTATATATTAGTTAACCCGCAATCACGCATTGCTCTTGTAATGGTTAAACGAAGAAAGGACCGCTTCATGGACGCCAACATAAAACTTGCTTATATTTTTCTTGATCTGATTCTGCCGCTTATCGTCGGCTATATTGCCCACAGCCGTCATTGGCTGAGTGAAAAATTTTGTGACAAGCTGATTGTTATTAATATTTTATTCCTTTGTACCCTGTTATCGATTTTAAGCTTTTGGGTATTGCCGCTCAAACTGGAACTGGCCTGGCTGCCTCTGTTTGGCATTTTGCTAAGCTTTATTCCCGGCATAACGGCTTACCTGATTTCCGGTCACAAGTATAAAAGCGGGTTGGAGAAAGGCAGCTATCTAGCATCGGCCATCTTATCCAACATTGGAACCCTGGGTGGCCTTTGCGCCTTTATTTTATTCGGTGAAACCGGTTTTGCCTATAGCCAAATTGTTGCTTTATTCCAAAACCTGGTATTTTTTTTATTTTGTTTTCCCATGGCTCAATATTATTCTCAACAAAGCAAAAACAAGGATGGCTGTGCTGCCCAAAAACTGACCTTCTCCTCCCTGTTTCTCAATCGGAACCAATTGCCGGTGGTCGGCCTGGCAATCGGTATGATCCTGTACCTGTGCGGCGTTCCCCGTCCGGCAATTTTCGGAGAAATTTTCAACCCACTTATCCATATCTCAGCTTGGACGGCTTTACTCCCGGTTGGCTATTCCATTCGTTTTTCCGCTATGAAGCAATACTACAGCAGCATTCTCGATCTGATCCCCATTAAATTTATGCTTACACCGCTGCTTGGTTATTGGATTGCCCGGCAACTATTTAGCGACCCCATTGTGCTCGATACAATCTTGGTGCTGGCCTGTGTGCCTACCGGTATCAATGCCGTGGTTATTGCCCGGCTATACGACCTAAACCTCCATGTTTCCGGGGCCGCCTTTGTCCTGACTACCGCCATATTCCTGGTCATCGTCTATCCTCTGCTTTTTTTGTGGTTCCATATGACCTTTTAAGCTAGCAAAAACAGGAGATTAACAAAGGCAATGCAGTATGGTATAATTTAGCTAATCATCAATAAAAGGAGCGCGTTATGGAACAGCACGAAGAAGTGCATGTAGCCAGACAGCCTATTTTTGATCGAAGCCTGAATGTTTTTGGTTACGAGCTGCTGTTTCGCAGCAATTTTATCAATGCTTATGATGGCTTGGACGGCGATAAAGCTACTCATAGTGTCATTACTAACAGCTTTTTGCTAATCAGCCGGGAAACATTGACCAACGGCAAAAAAGCTTTTATTAATTTTACGGCAAATTCGATAAAGAATAATATTCCCTCTATGTTGCCCGAAAATTTGGTAGTTGTTGAAATTTTAGAAAATGTTATTCCAGATGAAGAAATTATCGCTGCTTGTAGAAAGCTAAAGCATAGCGGCTATATATTGGCTTTGGATGATTTTGTCTTTCAGCCAGAATACGAACCTCTGCTTGAATTGGCCGATATCATTAAAGTTGATTTTCGTATTACCCCGCCTAAAGAACGAGCTGAACTCATTCAGCGTCTGCAAAGCTATTCCGTAAAGTTACTGGCAGAGAAAGTAGAAACCTTTGATGAGTTCAAGGAAGCTCTGCAGATGGGTTATTCCTATTTCCAGGGTTATTTTTTTTGTAAACCGGTAGTGGTATCCGGTAAGACTCTGCCGGAATACAAAGCAAATTATCTCCAGATTTTAAAAGAACTCAATCAACCTCAGTTAGATTTCAGCCAACTGGAAGCCATTATAAAAAGAGATGTTTCTCTCTCCTATAAACTGCTGAAATTTATCAACTCAGCCCTCTTCGGCTTTAAAAACCCGATTCATTCCCTTAGACAAGCTTTAATCCTTTTAGGCCAAAAAGAGCTGACCAAATGGATGTCCCTAATCACATTAAACGGAATTGCCAATCATAAACCGGGAGAATTGATTTTAGAATCACTCATCCGGGCCCGGTTTGCCGAAATGCTGGCAGCAACCTTTCAGTTAAGGCAGCGGATGTCCGATGCATTTCTAATGGGCCTGCTTTCCCATATTGATGCTTTGCTGGACCGCCCGCTGCAGGAAATACTGGATGAACTCTCTCTGGATGAGGAAATTAAACAAGCCTTGCTTGCGAAAGGACACACTCCCTTTTCTCGGTTATATCAGTTGATTCTGGCTTATGAAAAAGGCGATTGGACCCTCTATACCGCTTATGCAAAGGAAATGCAAATGGATGAGCGAAAAATTTTGAACTCTTACCGGGAATCTCTGGTATGGGCCCACGACTTGATTATGTACAATGAATAAACTAACAATCATAGTTTGTAAAATTTTTGCAAGATATTTGTAGAATTTTCGCAAAATTTTCTTTTTGTCTATTTGTAATTATGCCTCCCTAATGGTAAAATATTACTAGATTATAAAAAGGGAGGCTGGCAGTATGAAGGGAAACGTCACTTTTTTCCGCTGCAGCATTTGCGGCAATCTTGTTGGACTAATCAAGCAGGGACGCGGACAACTTGTCTGTTGTGGAAAACCCATGGAAGAACTGGAAGCCAATACAACCGATGCAGCTGTTGAAAAGCATGTTCCTGTCGTTGAACGTAAGAATGGAAAACTGGTTGTCAAAGTTGGTTCCGTTACCCATCCCATGACACCGGAACACAGCATCGAATGGATCGCCGTCACCGATGGTCACAGCACCCAGCGAACATCCCTTTCTCCGTCGGACAAGCCTGAAGCCGTTTTCTGTGACAGGGAGAATGCCGAAATTTACGCTTATTGCAATCTTCACGGGCTTTGGAAAGCCGAGATCAATTAAAATAAGGACGTGATCAGTTTATGAGTATTAAAGGTACAAAAACCGAAGCCAACCTTTTGGCAGCCTTTGCCGGAGAATCACAAGCGCGAAATAAATATACCTATTATGCATCTCAGGCCCGAAAAGAAGGGCTTCAACAAATAGCCGACTTTTTTGAAGAGACTGCCGGCAATGAAAAAGAGCATGCCAAAATCTGGTTTAAACTGCTGCATGACGGTATGCCTGATACCGAAAAAAATCTGGTTGATGCCGCAGCGGGAGAGCATTACGAATGGACCGACATGTATGCCGGGTTTGCCAAAACCGCCAAAGAAGAAGGCTTTGATAAAATTGCCTTTCTTTTTCAAGCGGTAGCGGCCATTGAAAAAGAACATGAAGAAAGATACCAAAAGCTTTTTGACAATCTAAAAAGCGGTGCTGTCTTCAAACGGGAAGAAAAACAGATCTGGATCTGCGCCAATTGCGGCCATATTCACTACGGAACGGAGGCTCCGGAAAAATGCCCGGTTTGTGATCATCCCAAAGCGTTTTTTGAAATTAAGGCTGCCAACTATTAATCCCGGACATAATGCAAAGGCTCAACCTGGAGCAAATGCTGCAGGTTGAGCCTTTGCATTATTCCCAGCCGAATTGACAGTTTGTCGAAAAAAACATAAAATGAGTTCATGTAATTAATCCAATAAGAATACTATGTGTTTTGCTGCTGAAAAGCATGCGCTCATTTGCCGTATCAAAAGAAAGAAGGGATTTATATGCCGGACAAATCATATGACCGGGAAGCGGCATTTCAACTGCTGCAGGAATATGTAAAGGGCGAAAGTTTACTAAAACATTGTATAACCGTCGAAGCAGTCATGCGCCACTTTGCCGAATTATTCCATGAGGAAGATGTGGAAAAATGGACGATCATCGGTCTTCTCCACGATATTGATTTTGAAAAATATCCGGACCAGCATTGCCGCAAGACCCGGGAGATCCTAGCACCCCGGCACTGGCCGGAAGAATATATCCGGGCCATCGAAAGCCACGGCTACAAATTAGTAAATGACATAGAACCTGTTGCCACCATGGAAAAAGTCCTCTACACTGTGGACGAGCTAACCGGCCTGATCGCAGCCACAGCCATTCTGCGTCCCAGCCAGAGCTTGCTGGATTTGACAGTGAAGTCCGTAAAGAAAAAATGGAAACAAAAAAGCTTTGCCGTCGGCGTCAACCGGGAAATCATTGAATCCGGCGTGGAAATGCTGGGTATGCCTCTGGAGGACGTAATCAAAGAAACCATTGCGGGAATGAAACCCATTGCCGCGGAAATCGGGTTGAAAACTGAACTGCCCCTTTGATCTGTCCTCTGGGCTTTATCACTTTTAATCTATTACTAACATTCTCTTAACAATCCGGTTGGCAGCGCATGATACTATAAAAATAAAAAAGAGGGCGGAATGTTATGGATACGGAAGATGATATTTCACTGACCCCGGAAGAGTTAGCTGAATTGTTGGCAGATCTGCCTGATATTTTAACTTCTTTACAGGCTGAAAGACAAAATTTTGGCAACCGGCAGGCGATTGAACCAAATAAAAAAGGCAAAAAAGCATCTTAACCCAGAAAGCCCGCCCTGACCAGTGGATTCTCCCACTGATCAGGGCGGGCTTTCCGGTCTTGTTTTCTGTCTGATTCAGACTTAAGCCGCAATATATATAATTGTGGGGAATTTACTAAATAAGTTTTACATAGGAAATCAGCCAGTTGCCGTCCAATAAATTCTGAACGGTCACATCGAAATTATTGCCATTATGAACGACTCTTACAATCGATTGGGAACCCATTTGACTGAGCAAGCTGAATGTGTCTTCATTCGGATCAAAGCCTAGGATTTCCGCCGCTGCTATCACAATATCCACTGAATTGGCATCCGCGTAATATACCTGAATTTTATTCTGGCTGTCATTATACCATTCTATCCGCTGAGCAAAGGGATAACCCTGAGCCGCCCAGCGTTCGTGCTTGTACCGTTCATGGTCATAGTGGTGTCTTCCGTGATCGCGGTCTCCTTTATCCCACCGATCCTGGTCGTTCTGCCAGCCATCTCGATTGTCGCGCTGGTCAGGAGCAGGTACTTTATTATTATCTGAACTATCCTCTTGATCGGTGGCTGCCACAGGGTCAGTACCCGTAGTATCCGGCTCAGCAATCGGCTTCTTGATATCCTTATCGATCGGCGTCGTCGGATCGCCGGCTACGGAGGGAGACGGAGCCGGCGTCTCGGTTGCCGCCGCTTTGGCGACGGGGATACCATGCAAGGTGGTGCCTGCCATGATAGCCGCCCCCGCTAAGGCAGCCGCGTAACGCTTGTACTTGCGGCGAAGCATCATTTGTTTGCCTAATTTTTTTTCCATATCGTTCCTCCTTCCACACCTTCTATTGTTAGTATTTCAATCTTGTGTCGTTCTAATCCCACCGCCAAAAAGCACCGGGTTTGGAATTTTTTTGCGCGTGCAAGAAGCAAAATGAACGTCCCCTGTGCTTGAGGGCACCACCGTGAGGGCACCACCGTAAAGATGGATCTAGTTTAGGCGTGGTAGTACCCTCATACCTGACGTTTCTGTGGACTTATCCGACAAAATATTTTTTATCCATTTACATCGCTGTTTAACTGCTTAAATGTTTATAATGCCAAGTCCATCTTTTATATCCATAACTGTTCCGAATTCATTAGAAAGTCTCTGCAAGTCGTTAAGTATTCGCACTCCATCCTCGACAGAGGAAAGCTGGGGACGGCCTCTCCGTGAACGTCCAAATTCAAATCCAAGGGAAATTGGAGTCAGATTAATAGCCTTTATATTCCCTTGAAAAATATTAAAAGAAACGACTACTGATTCAAAAACTCGGCGATCTACAACTAGACCTTTGGTTTCATTTTCGCTTCTTGCATCGAATCCATCAGAGGGAGTATTAGTAGGACCTAAGTTATAGATATCGTAAAACTCCGTGGGTTGCTTTTCTACCGAATCGTTTTGGAAAATAAAATCTCCAAGGCTGTAAAAAATAGGACGGCTTTTGTATATCTCTATACCTCTCAAAATATGAGGCCCGTGTCCGAGGTAAGCATGGGCACCGCTATCTATACACATGTGGGCATACTCTCGCATGAAATCGGCAGTCCGATCTTTATCCATACCCTTCATTTCATGCCCGTGATGACTAACCAGCACCACATCGGCTTGGCGGGACGCTTCTGTAATCGATTGTCTGATTCGTTCCGCATCTTGCTCATTCATTCTTGTTTCTGTACCTGGTTCTCCAATTTCAAAATGGAGTGTACCGACGATAAACCCCGATTGTTTTTTTGCAAAACCTTCTTTTTCATCAAGCATCCGTTTTGCATTGATTTCAGTTTTGCCGATAATGCTTTTTAACCGTGCCAAATCTTCTTTTGTTACTTTGTGAATAGCATTATAGCGGAGGGCATTGACCCCGGGGCGACCCAGAACATCTGGTCTTTGGGCTCCGGCTCGATGCCAGTCGTTAGCGGTAGAAGTAGTACCGATTAACGCTACCCTGCCCTGTGGCGTATCGAGATAGCGAGGTTGACTGGCCTCGGCTAGATTTATGCCAGCGCCTGCATGAATACATTCGGCTTCTTCAAGATACTTTCGAGTGGACAGTAGTCCATTGTGGCACCAATCCAGCGTATGATTATTGGCCCATGCAAACATATTAAACCCAAGCCATTTTAAGTCAGATAAAACTTGCGGGCGGGCCGCCGACCAGGTACCGCCACTTGTGGCTGAAGGATAAACATCAAAATTATGTAGTAGTACTTCCAGATTTGTAAATCTTACATCATGTTTCATTAAATAATCCCTTAATTTTTGGAGATTTGGATCATTATGCGGCAGCCTCTGAGTAATAAATGAATCACCCGTTGCCACAATAGAGATTGTTTTATCCATACCGACGCCTCCCCATATGAGCTTTTATTGAACTATTTTAAAGGTTTTATTAGTTCTCCCGACGGAGCAGTGTGAATAATAGAGCCGTTACTCACTATCTGAATTCCCCTTAAAAACGTAGCTACAGGCCAGCCGGTTATCATCTTTCCAGCAAAAGGTGTAAGCGGCTGTTTGCTGTGCAATTTGTCATTCGTAATTCGGGTAACCTTATTCATATCAACTAAAACGATGTCCGCATCGGCACCCGGTTGAAGATTTCCTTTTTTAGGAAATATATTATATAATTTGGCTGGGCTTTCTGAGAGCTTATCCACCACAAAGGGCAACGTAAGCCTGCCGTTACTCACTTCGTTAAGCATCATCGGCAGCATAACCTCGACACTGCATGACCCTGCCGGAACCGAAAATAAATCACCATTTTTCTCGGCAATAGAATGCGGTGCATGATCTGAACTGATCACTGATATAGAACCGTCCTTTAGACCAGCCCAAAGCGCCTGCTGGTCTTTTTTTTGTCTAACCGGCGGATAAACTTTCATAGCTTGCCCAACTTGGTCATAGTCTTCATTCGTTAAAAATAGATAATGCGGACAAGTTTCAGCGGTCAGGGGCAAGCCTTGAGCCTTAGCATTTCTAACGAGGTTTACTCCTTCTGCCGTTGATAGATGCAGAATATGCAGCCTCACGTGTGTTGCTTTACAAAAAGCTATCGCCGTCTGCAGCGTAAGCACTTCTGATAAATTGGGTCTAGCCTCAAGTAGTGCCGAGTAGTCACGTCTTCCGCTGCTTAGTACCCGGTTGGTCATCAATTGAATTAACTCAATATTTTCGGCATGTATGGCAAAAATCAAATTGGTTTTGCTCGCATGTTCAAATAGTTCAAACACCTCGCCATCGTCTAGAGGAGGACTGCAATCAGGCATTCCCGGTTTGTAATTTCCTATCAGCTGTAAGGTTTTATTATTGATTCCGTAACCCCAAAAAAACTTTAAGGCAATAGCTCCGGCGGCTGCCAGACCTTGTAAATCATTGTTATTGATCGGACCTAGGCACAATCCCCAGAAGGCATAATCGCTATATGCCTTAGATTTGAAAGCAGCGGCTTTAGCAGTAAATTCCTCAGCTTTAACAAGCGGCGGATTCGTATTGGGCATATCGAAAACTGTTGTTGTTCCTCCTATAATCGCGGCAGCTGTTCCATGGCTAAAGTCTTCCTTATGCGTTAATCCTGGTTCGCGAAAATGGCAATGACTATCAACACATCCGGGCAATACGTACAGACCGGATGCATCAAAAGTTTTTGCGGCTTTGTGGACCGATTCTGTAACACTGGCTATCTGACCATTTTGAATATAAAGGTTCGTTTTTACAATTTTGTCGCTACTTACCAATCGTCCGTTTTTAATTAATAAGTCGTACAATCTAACTCATCCCCTAGCATTATTTTTATTCTTATAGCCAAATTCAGCTGACAGTTCAGTTGCTGCCGCTTTTACAATTTCAGACAGAACGGCTATTCGTTCGGGGGTAATGCGAATAATCGGGCCGGATATGCCAATTGCCGCTATCACCTTACTGTCATTATCTAGAATTGGTGCGGCGAGGCAGCAACCCCCAAGCTCCGTTTCTTCATACTCTACAGCAAAGCCTTGTTCACGAACGTGGCTAATAACCTCTAAAAGAACGTTCAAATCAGTAATTGTTTTTTCAGTATTGGCAGTAAGTTTGTAGCCGGACATCGTTTTTAAAATTACCGCCGGAGTTAAGCCGCTAAGCAGAACCTTGCCGACTGCTGTTGAATGCAGATCAACTGTCGCACCGATTGGAGGAAAAGAACGGATCATGTTATAGCTTGCTACCTGATCAATATAAACGGCTTTATATCCGTCACGAATAGCAATTGAAGCCGTTTCACCTGTATCGCTGACCAGTTGTTCGAGATACGAGCGAAACGTTTCGGGACGCCATATTTGACCCAGGGCGATGTTACCTAACCGGATGAGCCCCGTGCCAAGTGAGAAGCGTCGGGTGGTTGGGTTTTGTCTAACCAGTCCGCGTTTTTGCATTGTTGATAACAGTCGAGATGCTGTACTTTTGGTGAGTCCGGTTTTTTTAGAAAGTTCGGCCAGATCAACATCCCGTGGTACTTCACTTAGTTCCAGAAGTAGAGTAATTGCCCGGTCAACCGACTGAATCACCTGAGATTCTTGAGAGTTATTTAAAACCATAGATTTTTACTCCTTATATAAAAATGTCGAAAAATAAAATAATGTATACAAAAGAATTACACCTTGACACTTTTGCTCTAATCATCTTACAATTATATTATACAACGGCGTTCCATAATATGCAATAAGTTTTTTTAAAAAAAGTAATCTATTTATAGGAGGTGAATATCATTATCAATCCGACGAAAAATCTATCTTCTTTGCTGCAGCCGCGGTCAATCGCTGTAGTAGGTGCGTCTGACAGTATCGGTGCTGGGCGAAATGTAATCGAAAATTTGAAAATGCTTGGGTTTACCGGAAAAATTTATCCCGTAAACCCCAAACGCCAAGTTGTATTGGGTTATAAGTGTTATCCGTCAATTAATGCTATTCCTGATGAAGTGGACTGTGCCGCAATTACTATTGGGGCCGGTCAAATTATCCCCGTATTAGAACAATGCGGCAGCAAGGGTATAAAAGGTGCTTGGGCCTTTGCCAGCGGTTTTGCCGAAACAGGTGAAACCGGGAAAGAACTGCAGATAAAACTAAAAGAAACCTGCGATAAATATAATATCGCATTTTGCGGTCCGAACTGTGTAGGCTTTGCTAATATGAACGATCATGTGGCAACCTATAGCGCACCATTAAATCCGAACCTAATAAGCGGTAAAATCGGGGTAATTGTCCAGAGTGGGGCCATATGCATCGCGCTAACGGACGCAAATCGCGACATAGGATTTAGCAAAATCATTTCCAGCGGTAATGAAGCGGTACTGGACTTAACCGATTACATAAGCTACCTGCTTGAGGACAGTAATACAGAGGTAATTACCGCTTTTGTCGAAGGCTTTCGCAGGCCTGAACGGCTTGCGGAGGTTGCCAGCCGGGCTCTTGAACTTAATAAACCCATTATCGTGTTAAAGGTTGGCCGTTCAGTTATGGCTCAGCGCTCAACAGCCGCTCATACCGGAGCTCTGACCGGCTCTGACAAGGTTCAAGATGCTTTCTTCAAACAGCATGGCATAATCAGAGTAGATGATCTGGATGAATTACTTGAAACGGCTGAACTATTTCTAAAAAGTAAAGCCTCTCTCCCGGCAGGTGATCGAATTGGTATGATTACTGTTTCGGGTGGTGAAATCGGTCTCATTGGTGATGTCGCCGCTGAGATGAAACTTTCGTTTCCACCGCTGACAACGGCCGGATATAGTGCCTTGAAGAAGGTTCTGCCGCCGTTCACCAATGTAGGCAATCCATTAGATGCCTGGGGCAGTGGCGATTTGCGAGAATGCTATCCGCGCTGTATGGAGATAATGGCGCAAGAGCCGGACTTTGACATTCTCGCGGTTTCGCTGGATGCCACGGCCAGTTTAGCGGCTAATCAAGGGGAACAGTACGCGGATGTGGCTCGCGCGGCCGTCAAAGTCAAACGGACCGTCGGTAAAGAGATTATCGCCTTTTCCAACATCGCGGGCGGAACTGACACAAAGGTAAAAGAGATACTCGACAGTGCATCAATTCCTTTCTTACAGGGGACACGCGAATCGCTGAAAGCCGTTAAACGCTTTGTTGAATACAGCAAAGTGAGGCATGCCAAGCATAACTCTTCTATTAACGGCTTTTCGCCTCCCTTTGAGCAGACGGCAAGACTGATTGAAGGAAAAACGGGCTTTTTATCAGAGTATGATGCTAAGGCACTGCTTGAAACTTATGGTATTGCAAGGCCAAAAGAGTTAATTGCCCGTACTGAAGCTCAAGCCGTCAACCACGCCGATGAAATTGGTTATCCGCTAGTTATGAAAATTAACTCTGCTGATATAGCCCATAAGACGGAAGCGGGCGGGGTAATACTGGGGGTTGCCGATGAAGCTGGTGTGAGGACGGCATATCGCACAATCTTAACGAATGCCAAGCGTTATAACCCTAAGGCTGTGCTGGATGGAGTGCTTATCGGCGAGATGATCAGCGGTGCGGTAGCCGAATTTATTGTCGGCGTAAATACTGACAAAAACTTCGGCCCGGTTGTCGCCTGCGGAATGGGCGGTGTATTAGTTGAAATATTTAAAGATGCCGCACTTCGGCTGCCGCCGTTAACTAATGATTCCGCTGCCGCGATGCTGAATGAGATTAAGAGTTCGGCTCTGTTAAAAGGCTTTCGGGGACGGCCGGAAGGCGATGTCGAGGCTCTTGTGCGAGCTTTGGTACAAATAGGAAGGCTTGCCGTTGATTGGAAAGACCATATTTGCGCTATCGACATTAATCCTTTATTTGTTTTGCCAAAGGGAAAAGGTGTAATGGCAGTGGATTCAATTATTGAATTGAGGTGAGGGGATTATGGAAATGAGAAAAGTGCTTTATAGCGGCAATGAAGCGATTGCCCGGGGTGCATATGAGGCCGGCGTCAGAGTGGCAGTCGGTTATCCGGGAACGCCGAGTTCGGAAATTCTCGAAAATATCGCCAAGTTGTACAAAGAAGATATTTATGCTGAATGGTCGGCAAATGAAAAGGTAGCAATGGATGTTGCTGCCGGAGCCGCATATTCCGGAGTCAGAACCATCGTTACCACGAAACAGGTAGGCATGAATGTATTGTCTGATTCTTTGTTTTATCTTGTTTACACAGGCATTGAGGCTGGCGTGGTTGTTGTAACTGCGGATGATCCGGGAATGTTCAGTTCACAAAATGAGCAAGACAACAGGTGGTATGCCCGGATTGGAAAAATACCGATGCTAGAGCCTTGTGACAGCCAAGAGTCGAAGGATATGGTCGCATTGGGCATGGAGCTTAGTGAGAAGTTCAATACACCGGTAATTCTTCGTACGGGGATGCGTATCTCCCATTCAAAATCAATTGTTAACTTAGGAGAGCGGGAGAAAAATATAAAAAGCGCTAAGGAATTCCCCCGTGATATTAAAAAATATAACTGCAATTGCATATATTCCCGGGAAAAGCGCCAGGTAATTGCTAAGAGATTAAAAGACTTGGCTCAGTGGGCTGAAACAGCCGCGATTAACAGCATTACCTGGGGTGATCGAAAACTTGGCATAATTTCGAGCGGCATTGTTTCCGAATATGCGCGGGAAGTATTCCCGAATGCTTCTATTTTAAAATTAGGAATGGTTTATCCGCTGCCTGAGAAAAAAATTCGCGATTTTGCCCGGCAAGTCGATGAGGTTGTTGTCATTGAGGAACTAGATCCTTTCTTGGAAGAACAAATTAAAGCTATGGGTATTTCTGTAAGAGGCAAGGATATCTTTTTAGCTTATGACGAACTTTTACCGTCTACCTTGCGTGAACAAGCTGTTGCGGCCAAACTGCTGCCGGCGGAAGAGCTTCCGAAGCAGCCGAATTTTGATATTGGTGAGCTGCCTTCGCGGAATGCCGTATTCTGCCAAGGCTGTCCTCATCGTTCTACCTTTTATCTGTTAAGCAAGTTAAAAGTCCCCGTTACCGGCGATATAGGCTGCTACAATCTTGGCTGCCTGCCGCCGTTCAATGCTCAGCATACGATGGGTTCAATGGGCGCATCCATTGGCCAGCTTCACGGCGTATCGGCCGCCGGAGGACCGGAACGGGCTGTTTGCACAATCGGGGACTCAACCTTCTTCCATGCCGGATTGCCGGCATTAGCTAATATGGTTCATAATAACATGCGAGGAGTTATTATTATTCTCGACAATGAAACTACTGCTATGACCGGGCATCAGGATCATCCCGGTATGGATAAGACGCTCATGGGTAAGCCGACAGCCAAAATTGACATCGAAAACCTTTGTTTGGCAATGGGTGTAAAAAAGGTTAAAAAAGTCAATGCCTTTCATGTTAAAGAGGTTGAAGCAAGCTTAAAAGAATGCTTGGCCTGGAACGATGGACCGGCTGTTCTTATTCCGACCGGCGAGTGCATTTTTGTCGCCCGTAATCCCAAGCAAGCTTACGCTGTAGATGCGAATAAGTGCATTGCCTGCGGAAATTGTACCAAAGCGGGTTGTCCGGCTATTATTCGTATAGATGAAATCAATCCTAAGACCGGGAAGCGGAAAATGGGCATAAATTCGGTGATTTGCAACGGATGCAGTGTGTGCTCACAGATTTGTCCAACTGGTGCCATCTATCAGACAGGGCGAAAGGAGGCCGCAGAATGAAAAACATTAACTTTTTAGTATCAGGTGTTGGTGGTCAAGGTACCGTTGTTGCCAGTGATATTCTGGCAGCGGTTGGCATGGAAGCCGGCTATGAGGCCAAAAAATCAGATGTGCTAGGATTAGCAATGAGAGGCGGAAGCGTTACATCACATATTCGCTGGAGTCAAGGAACGGTACATGCTCCTATGGTCGGGTTAGGTGAAATAAATTATATGGTGGCTTTTGAATTGCTGGAGGCATTGCGGCGCTTGCCCTTTATGAACCCGGAAGGAACTATTATTGTAAATACACAACAGCTTCCGCCGGTATCGGTTACTTCCGGTCAGACTAATTACCCAAGTCAAACGGAAATAATCACCACACTTAAGAAGCATGTAAAAACAGTGTACGAGATAGATGCTCTGTCGACAGCTCTAAAGCTTAAAAATTCTAAGACGGTAAATGTTGTTATTATGGGAGCTGCTTCGGCGTTGTTCGATATTCCGACAGATATTTGGGAAAAAGTAATTGCGGGTACGGTTCGGCCTAAACATGTTGAGCTCAACATTGCTGCCTTCAGAGAGGGACGCAAACTTATGGAGGTGGGCTAAATGAGGATTATGGTTATTAATCCTAACACTTCGACGGCCATGACTGATAATATCCGGCATACCCTGACAGCTGTCAAGAGCCCCGACACCGAGCTTACCGTTACTTGTCCTAAGTTCGGTCCAATTACAATTGAAACAGCCTATGATGAAGCGTGGGCTACAGTCTATATGCTTGATTTGGTAAAGCAGGCCAATGATGAGGGATACGACGCGATTCTTCTTGCTTGTTTCGCTGATCCGGGATTGGTAGCGGCAAGGGAAGTATCACGAATTCCAGTAATCGGTATTGCCGAAGCCACAATGCACATGGCGTGCATGCTGGGCGCCAAATTTACACTCATAGCCCCTCGCAAGGAAAGGGTCGCTTCCAAATATGAACATGTGTCCCGAGTTGGCGTCGAAAGCAAATTGGCTTCCGTGCGTAGCCTTAATATGACTGTGGCTCAGACTGAAGCAGACCCTGAACGTACTAAAGCCCGCGCCTTTGAACTAGCGCAGCAAGCGGCCGAGGAAGACGGAGCGGAAGTAATCATTCTTGGCTGCGCCGGTATGGCCGGTTATGCTAAAGAAATCGAAGACAAGCTTGGCATTGTGGTGCTTGAGCCTTCGGCCGTAGGGCTAAAGATTGCGGAGGCGACGGCAAGCCTTGGACTTAAACACTCCAAACGCGCTTATTATTCTATTCCGCCAAAAAAAGAATTTAAGGGTAAAGATTAGGGGGGATTATAATGAAAAAATTTGAACTCAAGTTAGGCAAACGGGCGGTCAAATTTTCTTTACCGGAAGAAAAAATTATTGATGTCGTAGAAGGAAAAGAGTATCCGCCTATAGTTGATGTTGAAGCGGCTATTAAGGAGGCACTTCGCAATCCTATTGGAACAAAACCACTAAAAGACATCGTGAAAGCCGGCGATAAAGTTGCTGTGGTAGCTAGTGATGTTACCAGGGCTTGGGTTCGTTTTGATATTTTTCTTCCGTATATTCTTAATGAACTGAATGAGGCCGGTGTACCTGACAGCGATATTTTATTAGTTGTAGCGTTGGGTGCTCACCGGATAAATACTCCTGAAGAGCACGTAACCGTATATGGACGGGAAGTCGTAGACAGAGTCAGGATCATTCAAAGTTATGCACCAATTAAGGAAGACTTTACGTATATTGGTACTACTTCGCGCGGGGTGGCGGTAAGCGTTAATAAAGAGATTGTCAAGGCTGACAAGGTGATATTGACCGGGGGAATCGTCTATCACTTAATGGCCGGATTTGGCGGCGGACGTAAATCTATACTTCCGGGAGTATCGGGTTACGCAACTATACAGGGCAATCATAGTTTCTGTTTGAGTGAAGAAATAGGCAAAGGAACTAACCCCAATAGCGTGTCTGGCAAACTTGACGGCAATGCCATGAATGAAGATATGATTGAAATTGCCAAGATGGTCCATCCTGATTTTTTGTTTAATGTTACACAAACTGCTGAGGGAAAGTTTGCCCGTTTTGTCGCCGGTGACTGGTTACAGGCTTGGCTTGAAGGATGCAGAACTATTGAGAAAATTTTTGGCGTTCCTATCAGAGAAAAAGCAGACTTGGTTATTGCCTCCGCCGGCGGCTATCCTAAGGATATTAACTTGTATCAGGCCGATAAAACAATGGATAATGCGGCGATGGCCTGCAAGGACGACGGCGTAATTATTCTCATAATGGAGCTGCCCGACATTAACGAGCCGCCTGATTTCAGCGGTTGGTTTAATTATGAATCGCTGTATGACAGGGAAATGGCATTGCGTAAAGAGTTTACAGTACCGGGGTGGGCCGCTTTGAAAGTAGGCGAGCTGGCACAGAAAGTTCCAAATATTATGGTAACGTTGCCGGGCAACAAAGATTTTGTGGAAAAAGCCGGAATGTTTCCGGTAACAACCATGGAAGAAGCATTGGATTTGGCAGAAAAAAAGCTGGGGCGTAAGGATTATACTATAATGGTTATGCCTTATGCTGCAAATACGGTACCGATTTTAGCAAAAGATTAAATCAAAATCAGGGATCTAATTAAAAATACAGGGGTGAGGAGCATGAGCGCAGAGCAATTAGCGAGTAATATTCCGCAGCAGCGTTGGCTAAGAATTATTCCGCCGGCCATTCTTGTCTATATTTTTGCCTATATGGACAGAGTTAATATTGGATTTGCCATGGCCGGCGGCATGAATGAAGATCTTGGTATGACAGCCTCAATGGCCGGCTTGGCGGCAGGTATATTTTTTATTGGTTACTTGTTTTTGCAGATTCCCGCGGGACATATTGCGGCAGTAGGAAGCGCAAAGAAGTTTATTGCCGGCACTATTATCGTCTGGGGAGCACTTTCTGTTTGTACGGGATTTGTTACCACTACAACTCAACTGCTAGTTTTGAGATTTGCTCTTGGTGTCTCAGAAGGCGGCGTTTTCCCTGCTATGCTGGTCATTATCAGCAAATGGTTTCCTGTGGAAGAACGAGCCAGAGCAAATGCTTTCTTTGTTATGAACCTTGCTATTGCGTCAATAATTACCGGGCCTATATCGGGCTGGATTATAAGTTCTTGGGGCTGGCGGTATGTTTTCATAGTCGAAGGTGCCGTTTCCTTCCTTCTGTTGGCAGCCTGGTGGCCGTTTATTGACGATAAACCTGAAGATTCCAAATGGATATCGGCAGCAGAAAGGGACTATCTGGTAATGCGTCGCGAGCAGGAGCAGGTAAAGGTTCAATCTGCCGGCGCAACGACATCTTATAAGGAAGTTTGGTTTAATAAAAACACTTGGAAAATGATACTGTTCTTTTTCTGCTATATGATTGGCATACTTGGCTATACAATGTGGCTTCCGACTATTTTGAAGCAATTGATGAATACCGGTATGGGGGCAGTAGGGCTTTTTTCAGCCGTTCCTTATATCGCCACAATGATTGGGCAGTATTTGATCGCGAGGAGATCTGATCGTAGTGGTAACCGGCGCGGTTATGTTGCTTTATCTGCATTTGGCTTTGCAGTTTGCTTCTTTATGGTTACTCAGTTTCGCAGTCAGATTTGGGTGTGTTATGCGTTTCTAATTGGCTGCGGCTTCTTCATGCAGGGTTTTGCCGGACCATTCTGGACCATAGCGCCAATGTTATTCGCCCGTAATGTAGTAGGCGGGGCACTGGGACTTATTAACGCTATGGGCAATCTTGGCGGTTTTGTCGGTCCGTTCCTGGTAGGCTGGCTTATTACACAAACTCATAATACCGACGCAGGTTTGTATGCAATGGCGGCTGCCTTAGCGATTGCCTGTCTGACCGCACTTTCGTTTCCGGCAAAAACAGCCGGTAAGAAGACTGAAAACTTGAATGACAGTCAAGTTATTTAGAAATAATTATGTAAATATAAATTCCGCCAATATTTTTGGCGGAATTTATATTTACGGCAGTCAGGAAATTAGAAGCAAAAGCAGTGTGCTGTTCCTTTGAGTAATACAAAAAAATTAACCAATCTTTAGAAAGACAGCAGGTTGGCTTTAGGGGGGATTTTAGTGGTTTGCGAACAAAGGCTAATGAACAATTTTTCATTACTTTCCACAGTTGGACTTGAAAAAGACGGCGGATTTAGCAGGCTTGCTTTTAGCGATACTGATTGGCAAGCTCGGAGAATGATTCTGAAGATGATGGAAACTGCTGGTTTAACGATACGCATTGATGAATTTGGCAATATCATCGGACGAAGGGAAGGTTTGTGCCGTGATAGTTCTGTGGTTATGCTGGGATCACATATAGACAGTGTTCCCCATGGCGGAAACTTTGATGGAATTGTTGGTGTCCTTGGTGCTATAGAAGTAATAAACTGTCTTAAGGATAAGAACATAAAAACCTATCATCCCATTGAAGTGGTTGTTTTTATGGCGGAGGAATCGAGTCGTTTTGGGACGGCAACCTTAGGGAGTAAAGCTTTCTGCGGAGAATTAACTTATAAAGATATTGAGCGTCTTAAAGACCAGCAGGGAATAAGTTTACCGGCAGCATTGCGCAAGCGCGGTCTCATTCCGGAAAATGTAGAGAAAGCTTGCTATGACAAAAAAAATATCAAAGCCTTTTTAGAGCTTCATATTGAGCAGGGAAAGGTACTTGAAACAACAAAAACTACAATTGGAGTAGTCAGCGCCATTGCCGCACCAACTCGCTTGCGCGTAATCATTAGAGGAAACGCAGATCATTCGGGTGCAACTCCCATGTCAATGCGCAAAGATGCCTTAGCAGCAGCTGCTGAGATTATTCTTTTTGTAGAGGCAATTGCTTGTCATTGGGCCGACAAGGGAATTGTCGGTACGACTGGAATGATCAAAGCATATCCGGGAGTTATGAATGTAATACCCGGAGTAGTAGAACTTGGAGTCGATATCCGCGGAACTTGCTATGAAACCAAACAAAAGATGCTGCGGGAACTAAATGAAGCCATTGCTGCTTTAAAATTGAAACGTGACGTAAATATTGAATTCTTAACAATTTCTGATGAGACTCCGGTACAACTATCTAGAGAAATGACTGATTTTTTAAGCACAAAATGCAGTGAAAATTCTTATTCCTATAAGGTAATGCCAAGTGGCGCCGGTCATGATTCAATGCACCTTGCGGCATATACACACACCGGAATGTTATTTATCCCTTGCCGCGGAGGAATCAGTCACAATCCGGCTGAATGGGCTGATACAAAAGACATAGTTGCTGGAACGCATATATTGCTAACAAGTATTATTGATTTAGCGGAAAAATCTTTTATATGGAAGACTGAAGATTATTGTACAACCAGGAAATGAAGCAGGAAACAGCAGCAAATAAGACCCGTAAAGATTTTTCCCCCAGGAGATTACGCTTTGGATGAAATATGAGACGGGGAAAGAGCTGATTTAAGCTGAATCCTCTGCTGCCTAAAACCGAAAGCCAGCCCTGCTCAGTGGATTCTCCCACTGCAGCGAGCTGGCTTTCCGGTCTTTTCTATCCGATTCAATTGTCGACTGCTCCTCCTGGCGTTTTTTTAGAATGCAAGGGAAACTAACGCGATAACAAAGAGAACCGCAACACCCAGGGCACCCATGTCAAAAGCCACTCTCCAGCCTCTTCTGACAATGTCGTCGGCAACTGCGTCCTTGCTCCAGTTGCTGCCTGCCATTCTCACACTCATGCTGTTTGCCATATGAACTCCTCCTTTCGATTCCATTGTAAACCGCCGAAAGCAGGAAGTAAAATATATGTTACTTATCCTCACCATGGCCATAATGCATAGCAACTGCAGCGCTATATCCTAGCAGTCCGCCGTCGCTTTATGCCCTAGTGCTCCCTTGAAACCACAAAGCGGACAGGCTGCCAAACAGCCTGTCCGCTTTGCGCTATCAGCACGAATATATTGGGTTTAAAACGATCAGGGAACCCAGTCAAAGGGACCAGAAGAGTCCCGTCCGCAGCCATACCGGCCACAGGAACACTCCGGAATGGTCAGAATCCGCCGATTGCCTGCTGGATTCCGGGCAGCCATTAGTAAATATCATTTACTCGGCGTTTGGGGCGCCGGGGTGCATCTTTCACATGGCACCCTGGTTTGACAAAGGCCGCAGCTCGGCGTCGTAACGCCATAGTCTTCATTGACTGCCGGCATGACTTTCGTGCGGGTGTAATGAAAACAAAGGTCTTTATTATGCCCGTCTTTTGAAATGGCTCCTGCCGGACAACGTTTGATGCAGGCGCCGCATTTTTTTGAATTATAGTATAAGCAGTAATCGTATATACCATGATAGGGCCGCGGCGTCGGCTCAAGTACCAGCTCGGTTATGACACTGCCGCAGCGATGGGCGATGCCCCGCGTGGTAATCAGCCCGTCATTCAAACTAAATGTCCCCAGTCCGGCGGCATAAGCCGCATGTCGTTCAGACCAGTTGGAAGCATGGCCGAGATGCTCCGAATAAACCCGCCTCCATCGGCTGTCAAGAGAAGGAGCAACACTTAAAAACCCTGTCTCAGTCAGAAATTTTACCACATGGTCGGCAAGCGCATGGTTGAATTGTTCGCCGTAAAATCTGGTATGGGCCCATTCCCGGGAGGGAAGCAACATTTCCTGCCGGTTGCTTGCCAACACCGTCGCATGAATGGGCAGCACCCAGCTAATGACAGTTCCTCGGCGGGGTAAAGGCGATCTGTCTTCTGTGTCAAGCCATTCGGCCGGCAATACATAGAAATCGCCAATCTGCTCTTTGTACTCTGAAAAAATTGGGTCTTGTAGACTGGCAAAACCAATCAAAGGCTGGTCAAAATAGGGAAACCGGCCGTCCTGACTCCGATTCAAGGACGACGAACTCACGAATGCCTGAATTTCCTTAACAACTGCCTCTTTCAACCTTTTCACCTCATCCATAACAAAAAATAGAATTCACTCTGGAGGTTGTGGTATATATTCGTTAAAAAAAGGTGAAACCCTTCCTAAACAGGACCGCTCATTTTGCTTCGCAACGGGCATGAAATAAATTCACAACGTATCATGAAAGAACATCTGGGAGACTCCAAAGATCGCCATGTCGCTATCGCTCCTCGCGATGACAGAATGGGTGATTTGTCATTGCGAACGCAGCGAAGCGGAGTATGGCAATCTCAGATACACTGGCCTTTCTTCTTTAATACTGACTGAGACATGGCTTATATTTGCCATGTTTCTTAAAATACCCGGCATAGGAGCCCCCCGCACCAGGTAAATAACTTACTCAAATTCTACCTGTTTTTTTTAATGAAGCACACCTTCATAAAAGAATATCTTCCCGGGATTCAATAGTCCGTGGGGATCAACAGACCGCTTTATTTCTTGCCCCAGTTTGTAACCTATCTCGCCGGTTTCAGCCCGGAGGTAAGGTGCTTTGGCGAAACCAATTCCGTGTTCACCACTAAGAGTGCCGCCCAGTTCAAGCGTAATGATATGCACGTCGTGCAGCGCTTTTTCCGCCCGCTCTTTCTGATCCTTATTCCGTTTATCGAACATGATGGTCGGGTGCATATTGCCATCCCCGGCATGACCGCAAATAAAAATCGGTACATCATACTTCTTCTGAACTTCAAGCACCCTGCCGACAAGAACAGGAACCAAACTGCGGGGGACTGTCGCGTCCTCGGCAAACTTACAGGGAGCCACCTGGCCAAAGGCCGGATTGATGGATCGCCGCGCCAGCCACAGTTCTTCGGCCTCTGCCGCGTTTTGGGCCATCTTCACCTCGCTGGCACCGCATTTCTTGCAGATTTCGCTGACATGGTCGGCATCTTCTTCGACTGTGGACTGCACACCGTCCACTTCGATCAGCAATAACCCGCCGGCTTGTACCGGCAAGCCGATTTTAAGATAGTTTTCTACCGATACAATGCTTAAGTTATCCATGATTTCCAGTGTTGTCGGAATAATTCCCGACGCCATGGTAACGCTTACCGTTTTCGCCGCATCCTCCAGGCGGTCATAAACGGCCATTAAAGTTTTCTTTACCGGTGGGATAGGCACCAGCCGCAGAGTAATGCTTACAATAACGCCAAGGGTTCCTTCCGAACCGGTAAACAACATGGTCCAGTCAGGGCCGGCCATGTCGCCATCCACCTCGTTGCCGGTTTTAACGATAGTCCCGTCCGCTAAAACAGCTTCGACCCCCAAAACGAAGTTGCGGGTGATTCCATATTTAACTCCTTTCGGTCCGCCGGCGCACTCTGAAATATTGCCGCCCAATGTTGATTCTTTCATGCTGGATGGATCCGGCGGATAAAGCAAACCGACCTGATTCGCCGCCGAGGCCAGGGAAAATGTGATAACCCCCGGCTCAACCACCGCAACTTTATTGACGGCATCCACCTTTAGAATCCGATTCATTCGGGTCATTTCGAGAACAATGCCGCCCTTCAACGGAATTGGCCCGCCTGACAGGCAGGTTCCCGCACCGCGGCAGGTTACCGGAAGGTTGTGACGGCCTGCGATTTTTACGATTTGTACAACTTCGTCCCGATTTCCTGGCTGGACGACAGCTTCCGGTCTGGAATGAAACATGGTGGCATCATTGGAATATATGATTAAATCCTCCGCCGAATCCATTACATGTTTTGCACCGACTACCGCGCTTAATTCCTGAATCACTTCAGCTGTTAACATGCTTCCCCTCCTTTCGGCCGGCTTCATATGCCATCTGGATGACCTCTGCCGTATGCAGCACTTCCACGGCACTCTTCCTTTGCGTCAAACCATCGGTTATATGCATGCGGCACGAAGAGCAGCCTGTAACCAAATAATCCATTCCGGTGTCTTCAATATTGTCCAGTTTCTTATCATTGATTTTACGGGAAAGTTCATAGTAAACGGCACTGAAGCTCCCTCCGGCTCCACAGCAGCGGCTGGCATCTTTCATTTCCATAAACTCCAGTCCGGGAATGGCCTTAAGAATTTCCCGTGGTTCAGCCGACACATTCATACCCCGTACCAAATGGCAGGGATCATGATAAGTGACCCTGATCGGCAGATTCCCCAGCTTTGTTAGATCACAATGACGGAGGACAAACTGGGATATGTCAAAAACATGGGTGGAAATTCCTTGCCATGTCTTAAGCAGGGGTGAGTCGCCTAAAACATGCTCATATTCGTATTTCAATGCTGCCCCGCAGGAAGCGCACGCAGTTACAATATGGTCATAGTCTTCGGCGCGGATTGCCTTGATATTTTGTTCAGCCAGAAACCGTCCGGTTTCAACATCGCCTGATGTAAAAGCCGGTGTACCGCAGCAGCACTGTTTCTCCGGGATTACAACATCCCAGCCGTTTTCTGTCAGGATACCGACAACGGCTTCCCCGGACTCCGGATACATGTAGTTCAGCATACAGCCGGTGAAAAACAGCACCCGTCCTTTACCGGCCGCCGTTCTTGCTTTAATAAACTTTGGCAGGCGTACCCGCAGCGGATTCGCGGTCATGTCCGGTATAATCCGCCGCTGGTTCAGGCCCGCTCCCGGCAGCAGAATGCGGGGAACCCGTCCTCGCCCTTCCGGCAGTTTCTTAAAGATCAGGCTTTGAAACAGCGCTCCGGTCCGTAGACCAAGATCAAAGAGTTTCCGGTAGCGCAGACCGGTAAAGGCTAATTTTTTCATTGGCGACAAACCATTCCGCTCGACTGCCGCCGCCCGTCCCTCCATGATGACTTTGTCGGTGGCGACGCCTGAGCCGCAATGCGCCTTACAGGCTTTGCAGAGAAGACACTTTTCAAAGCGTTTCTGCACACCCGGCGTCAGTTCAATATCGTCTTCCAGAACAGCCTCCATTAAGCGGTTCTTACTGCGGGCTGTAGTATTCTCATTGTTTTCGGCCAGAAATACCGGGCAAATTGACCGGCAGGTCCCGCAGCGGCTGCATTTAACAATTTCCTGTTCAATGAATCGGCGTCTTCCCTGATTATTCATCCTGCACCTCCGCCAGTCTGTTAAAGAGCAGCGCCGGATCCAGCCGCTGTTTAAAGTTTCTCTCCAACAGGACTAAACTTCCGGTTCCGCCGGTACTATACAGCCGCTCATATTTTCCGCTGGCCGATCCGCCGAGAGCCTGTGCTTTGTCTTGCAGCCTGGCAATAAAGCTTGTGATTCTGGAATCGGTCTTTTTTACATACAGGTTGATTTTGCCGTCTGCCAGTTGGCCGAATAAACCGCCTTCCCAGTTATATTCTTCCATCGCTTTCTTTACCGCAGTAGAAAATTGCTTCATAACCGGATAGGGAATTTTAAATTCATCAACTAACCAAAAGCCATCTGCCCTTGTTTCCAGACAGGACATCTCCGGGAGCTCGCTCCCGGCCGTTAGCAGGGCGGCGTTATAGGCTGCCAGCATCTGATCGACGGCTGCCGCATAATCGTACACTTCGACCCGATTGCCATCCAGTTCAAAGATAATGCGCTCCCCCTGCTGTCTTGACCCGAAAAGTTTCATGCCGGATGCTGAATCAGCCCAATATAGCCAGGCCGGCGGCACCGGACGTGACTGTAAGTCAGCAATCAGGTTAACGGCTTGCTCCAACGAAGCAACCTCAATATCATACCGTTTTCGGCAGGCAGGCTGCGGCATCAGCTTTAATACAAACTGAACGCCTACCGCTAAATCGGCATAAGCACCGGTTAAGAATCGGGTTAAGTCATAGCCGCTCACATTTTTAATACATCTGCCGCCTACGGTAGCTGCTTCCCCATTTGGAAATACGTATCCGGATCCCAGTAGAAAATGCTTGCCTGCCCCGTATTTCCAGGATAGCAGATTCGGACATCCCCGGTATGCCCATTCACCGACACTAAGATCAGCTATGGACGGAGAATCCGCCGGTATAAAGCGAAGCCCTTTTGCCGCCGCTGTTCGGTTTAATTCGCCCAGCGTGATTCCCGGCGGCACAATAGCCATCAAGTTATCTACGTCAAAGACTTCGATGTCATTCCATTGGCTTAGATCCAGACAGATCCCCTGCTTGTGAGACTGACGGTACAAATAAACCGGAGTCTTTGCCTGCTGTGCCTGCCGGAACACCTCCTGGAGCTGTTCGACACCAGAAACAGCAATGCTTCTAGTATCTCCCATTGCCATCCACCCCCTTCACTGTATTATCGTATTTTAACTACTTTGCTTGTTTGGCAATGTCCAATGCCACATCCAAAATCATGTCCTCCTGACCGCCTACCATCTTCCGCCGTCCCAGTTCAACCAGAATATCCCGCGTATCAACACCATATCTGGCAGACGCTCTTTCTGCATGGAGCAGGAAGCTGGAGTACACCCCGGCATATCCGATCATAAGAGATTTACCGTCAACCTGTACCGGATGTGTCATCCGCGGACGAACTAAATGATCAGCGGCATCCGATATCTTATATAAATCGGCTCCAATATTGATGCCCAGCTTATTGCAGACAGCTACAAAGGGCTCTGCCGGCGTATTGCCCGCACCCGCCCCTAAGCCAGCTAAGGCTACGTCGATCCGGTCCGCGCCGGCTTCAATTGCCACAATACTGTTCGCTACTGCTAAGGAAAGATTTTGATGGGCATGAAATCCGATCTGAACATCCGCCGGCAGTGCTTCGCGTAAAGCAGTGATGCGCGCCTTTACGCCATCAGGGGTAAGGTTGCCTGCCGAATCGGTTGAATACACACAATGGGCACCGTAGGAAGCCATTAATTGTGCCTGTTTAACAAGCTCTTCCGGCGGTATCATATGCGACATCATCAGGAAACCTACTGTATCAAGACCGTTTTCCCTGGCAAAAGAAATATGCTGCGCTGAAACATCGGCTTCGGTGCAATGGGTGCAAACCCGTACTGTTTTAATTCCGTATTGCATAGCTTCCTTCAAATCTTCGATTGTACCGATTCCGGGAATAAGCAATACCGAAAGTTTGGCATTTTTAATTTGCGGTGCAACGGCTGCCAAATATTCGGCGTCAGTATTTTTCGCCAAGCCATACTGCAGTGAATTTCCGCCCAAACCGTCGCCATGCGTGACTTCAATAATATCCATGCCTGCTTCATCAAGCGACTTGGCAATAATCGCCATATCTTCAGCCGAGAACTGATGCGCCATGGCATGCATTCCGTCACGCATCGTAACGTCAGTTAAAATAATTTTTTTATTATTCATTATTATCCCTCCTATTTAACGCCAAAGCGTTCTGCTGCCATTGCTTCTGCCACGCAGACAGCGGCACAATTCATAATATCCAGATTGCCGGAGTATTTGGGCAGGAAATCGCCCAAACCTTCTACTTCAATAAAAACAGTGACCCGATTGCCGTCAAATTGCGGTTCGTGTTTCAAACGATAGCCGGGTACGTACCGCTGAACCTGTTTGACTATCTTGTCAATGGATTCAGCAACAGCCTTTTCTACCTCCGGTCCCTCTTGTTCCATCAGACAGCGTACGGTGTCACGCATATTAATCGGTGGCTCAGCCGGATTCAAAACAATAATGGCTTTACCCTTTTTGGCTCCGGCAACTGCGACTTGCGCCTTGCCGGTTGTTTCAGTAAATTCATCAATATTGGCCCGAGTTCCGGGGCCGGCTGATTTGCTGGAAATCGTTGCAACAATCTCGGCATAGCTGACAGGAACAACTTGGCTGATCGCGTAGGTAATCGGTACCGTCGCCTGACCGCCACAGGTAACCATATTAACATTATCAACTTTTAGCGCATCCTTGATATTAACAGAAGGAATAACAAACGGCCCAACTGCAGCCGGAGTTAAATCAATTGCAATCTTCCCGAGTTCGCGGTAGACAGGCGCATTTGCGATATGGGCACCCGCACTGGTCGAATCAAAAATAATATCAAATAAATCAGCGTATTCGCGAACCGCTTCAATGCTCTTATGGGAAACAAGCAAACCCTCATTCTTAGCCCGCTGTAAACCCGTCGAATTAGGATCAATACCGATCATGATTTTTGGTTCAAGCACCTTGCTGCGCTTTAATTTGTACATCAGATCTGTTCCGATATTTCCCGAGCCCATAATTGCTACTCGTACCTTATTCAATATAGTCGCCTCCCAAAAATTATATAGAAAAGTTTAAAGTTCTTATAATTCTATAATATAGAATTATGTTCTTGCATCTACGCAAATTACAACTGCTGCCTTGATTCTTAGGATTAGAGTCTATAACCCAGCCGACGAGAAATTTCCGCCGCGGCTTTCCGTACAACCGCAACCAGTTCCTCCATTCGCGCATCATTCAGCCGCGCAGAAGGTCCTGCCACGCTAATGGCTGCCACTGCTTTGCCGTTAAAATCAAAGATCGGTGCTGCCACACAGTTGAGACCGATTTCGTTTTCCTCTTTATCAAAGGCATACCCTTGTTTTCGCACCTGCTCCAAATGTGCAATCAGTTCTTCTCTGTTGCTAATGGTATATTTCGTTACTTGGTGTAACTCAGGCGGTAGAATTTCACGTAATTCCTCATTGCTTTTATCAGCCAGCAGCACTTTACCCACACCGGTTACATAAGCCGGAAATCTCATGCCGATCGAGGTAAAAACCTGAAACGATCTGTGGGAAGTGCACTTATCAATGTAAACCACATCCGTCTCGCGAAGTATTACCAGATGAACGGTTTCACCAACTTGCTCGCAAAGTTCTTGTATAACAGGGCTGGCAACCGAACGTATCTCCAGACGATCAAGCAGCCTGTGGGATAGAACCAGCAAGTGCATTCCCAGACGATATTTGCCTCTTTCCTCATCCTGTTCCACCATTCCGTAATGCTTTAGCGTATTGAGTATCCCATGCAATGTACTTTTATTTAAATTCAGTTCAGCGGCAATCGCATTCAACGTAAGCTCCGGCGAATTTGCGGTAAAGCAATTCAAAATCTGAATCGCTCTCTCAATAGACTGAACCATAATACCCTGTTGTGCCACAACATCATCTCCTTGAACAATTTGTATCTTAACTAAACATAAAGAATTGCTCTGACTGAGATTTCGCGGCCTTTAAGGTAGTTTCCTCTTCTGTAATCTAAATTATAAAAACTTATTTAAAAATTTTAGATTACACCATTTTTGCAAAAGACGCATGCTCTTCGCGTTCCGCTTTTAATTTTTCGATTACACCGTCTTACCAAGCGCTTGCCCTTCGCGTTCGGCTTTCCGCCCCCAGTAAGTTGCAAGTGCCGATCCTGTAAGGTTATGCCAAACGCTGAATATTGCCCCCGGAATGGCAGCAATCGGATCAAGGTACGCAAGCGCCAAGGTCATGGCCAAACCTGAATTCTCCATGCCGATTTCGAATGTTATGCCTTTGGCCTGGAAGAGATTCATCCCTGCTGCACGGGAACCTAGATACCCCAGTAGCAGACCAACAGCGTTATGCATTGCTACCGCTACGAAAGCCATTACCGCAACGCTTGCCAAACGGTTAGCGTTAACCGCCGTGCCGGCAATGATAATCAAAAGAAGCATAAAAGTCGATAGTCCCGGCAGGTAAGGCTTTATTTTATCAATAGTTTTTGTCGCCCCCATATTGAACGCAATACCTAGACCTACCGGCAGAAGAACCATCTTAGCGATGTCAACCAGCATTGCGCCGGCGTTGACCGGAACGATAGATCCTGCTAACAGCAGAAACATGGCAGGTGTAATGAATGGCGCCAAAACCGTATTGAAGCTGGATACTGTAATGGAAAGCGCAGTATCCCCGCGGGACAGAAACGTCATAACATTCGATGCGACTCCACTCGGACAACAGCCTACCAAGATTAATCCGGCTGCCAACGCCGGCGGAAGGCCCAGGGCCTTGGCTACACCAAAACCGACAAACGGCATAATCATATAGCGCAAAATGATTCCCGCTATAACATTTTTCGGTTGTTTGAAGACAAGTTTAAAATCATCCAACTTCATGGTAAGTCCCATAAACAACATCACCGCGCCAAGGAAATACGGAACATACTTAGGTAATACTTTGAACGGTTCCGGAGAAGTATACGACAGCAACACAAAAAGGATAATCCAAACAGGGAAAAATCTTGTAAGAATACCGAACAATTTTAACATAACTCCACTTCCTTTCTTTTTTTGATTACCACCTACATACTGATGCCTGTCTCCCACCTTTCCATTTATTCTATATTATAGAACTCAATTCTTATACTGGTGTAAAAAATAATGACTTAACCTAAACAATCTTTTATTATAAAGCCATGCCATTATTCTATATAATAGTATTTAATTCTATAATATAGTATCTATTGCAAAATTTCTCCGTTCTTTTTGAAATTCCTGCTTAAAATTTATAGTTATTAAAAAATTTTAATATATTTTCTTGGTTAATTCTCAAGCTCCGTTTCGCGGGAACATCCGACTTCGAAAGATATTCCCGCAGTAAGGCAGCGACGATCTGATATGAGCGAGACAGCTTATCCTGCAAGTTGTCTGCCGGTAAATTGCCAACGATTAGGGGATCGTAAAACACAATAACACTGGAAAATGCCGGTGCGTATTCGATCATTCCGGGGAAAGGATGATTCTCCAGATAATCGGCAAAGGCTTGACCTTCCGCTGGCTATCCGGATGAATGCATTTCCCGAATTCAACTACGATGGTTGCTTCTCCCCCGGGAAACATTTCAATGTTGTATTTAGTATTTCCCGTACCAAATTGTTCCAATATATCACCTCATTAAGCACTAAAACTTTCTCCTAAATCACAATTCAGATCAACTTGATCCATCATTCCTCCACTCTTCGCATTATCCAACAGATAAAAAAGTGCCTCAAACAAAGCTTATCTTTGTTTGAAGCACCTTTGCTCCAATAAAAGTTTTTTAATTTCAACTTCTATTTATTATTTATCATATCACTGAACGAAGAGGAGGTAAAATTGAAAAATCAAATAGGACTATTCATTTTTTTGCAAGTGGTTAAACAACAAATTTCGCTATTTGTCGGCAGCAGACTGAATCACCTAACCTGCGCTGCTATTTCCCGATACCATTGCTGTTCCTCTTTTAAAGCGTCAACCGCTTCCTCTTTCGTAACGCAGGTAAAACGAACCCTGTCATCCGGCTTTGCCTGAGCCAGTTTGGCTAAATCCACCTGAATCACATAGCCCAGCTTGGCAAAACCGCGGGTAGTCCCATGATCAGCCGCGACAATATACGGCATACCGTATGAAGGAATTTGAATTGCCCCCAAACCGACGGCATCTGATACAATATCCGCCTTACCAATCATTGAAATTTTCGGCCCGGTAAGCTGATAATTCACCCGGTCGGAGGAAGCGGCAATCGTATAAGTAGCGGCAAAAAAGGTATGCATTGCCGTCTTGGCAAACAAATTGTCCTGGGGGCCAAGAATCACCCGCAACGTATATTCCGCACCATAGTGGGGAACATACTGAGCCGGCAGTTTATGCAAAACCGCTTTTGCTTCACTGTCCCGGCCGGCATACAGAACATCACCCTGGCGCAGCGTTCTGCCCTCGTAACCGCCGATTTTGGCGCCGGTATACGTCGATCTGCTTCCCAGCACGACGGGAACATCAATTCCGCCGCGTACAGCCAAATAAGCCCGGTAACCGGCTGTAGCTGCACTAAATCGAAGTTCGCCCTTTGGCGGAACCAGCAAAGACAACCAATTGTCAATCGGCCTGCCATTGACCTTCCCCTGCATATCTGCGCCGCAAACAGCAATAAGCTGCTCCTCATCGAACTTGAATGCTGCGCCCACCCCGGTCATCTCAATCACCGCCGCGCTTTCCTTGTTTCCGGCCAGCAGATTGGCAACCCGCCGGGCATAGCAGTCCATAGCGCCGGCAACCGGCATGCCCCAGGCCTGATAACCCCAGCGGCCTCCGTCCTGTATCGTTGTAAAGTCGCCTTGTTGGATGACTGTAATCATGCCGCATCGCCTCCCGTATCACCTATGGCTGACTTGGGGTTTATAGATTCCTGCCGCCACTTCCCGGCGAATTTTGAAATATTCATCCAGTTCAATAGCAACAAATTGTACATAGTCGCCGGCCGCGACTAAAAAAGGGTTGCTTTGCTGCGGATCAAAGGCTTTCAGCGGAGTGCGCCCGATCAGCCACCATTCTCCCGGACTTTCACTGGGATAAAACCCGGTCTGATTGCCGCCTATGCCCACTGATCCCGCCGGGACATTCATCCGGGGCTTTTCCTGCCGGGGTACTACCAGCTGCTCTTGCAGACCGCCCAAATAAGGAAATCCGGGCGTAAACCCCAGCATATAAACCAGGTAAGGCTTTGAAGTATGAACTTTTATGACTTCCCTCAAGGATAAGCCGGCATACCGCGCCACATATTCCAGATCAGGCCCCAGAACACCGCCATAACAAACCGGAACATGAACAATAACAGACGATAAGGTTTCCAGCTCTCGGGGCTTGATATCGCTGAGAATTTTTTTTACAAACCGGGACAAGTTCTGTTGGGTAATTATCAGAGGGTCAAAATAAACAGTAACCGACCGGTAAGTCGGTACTACTTCCACTATGCCCGGAATTGTATCGGCAATAATCAGCCGCGTGAATTGCTGGACTAAAAGGTTAATTTTCGGAGAAATTACACTGCCAAATTCAACTACTAAGCCATGTTCACCGGCAACAAGCAGTTTAACGTCAGCTAAGAAGTTATTCATCAAACAGCTCCACTCACTTTATCCGAATTTTCCCTGCAACAAAGCTCGGTGCAATCAGCAACGGCGGAGGTCCATTGACAAAACAACCGACCGCTATTTCAACAGCCGCTCCTGAACCAACTTGATAAATGCCTGTATCGCACGGGAAAGCCATTTTTCTTTATGATATACCAAATATGCATTTGTCTGAAGATCAATGTCCTGCCACTTTAGAACAACCAGATCGCCTGCGTCGATTTCCCCTTTCACTGCGGCAAATGGCAGTATTGTGATCCCAATGTTGCTCATGACAAATTGTTTGATCGTATCAATCTGCCCTATTTCCAAAATTGTCCGGGGATGAATCGCTGCTTTTGCCAAATATTCTTTCAGCACCGTTTGGTAGTTGCTGCCCGAATCAGTGAAAACAAGTATCTGGTTCCGCAAATCTTTGACCTTAATTCCATCCAGTTTCGCTAACGAATGGTTAGGCGAAGCTACCATCACAATTGATTCCGGCCATAACAATTTAGCGACCAAATCAACATCCGCTACTTCCTTTTCCAGAAAGAGCGCTATATCCATCATATTTTTTCGCAGTAAATTGCGGAAGTCGCTGCCAATGCCCAGCTTTAGCTTTAAATCCACATCCGGATACAAGGAGACATATTCTTTAAGCAGATCCGTTAAATAGTAGCGGCATAACGACTCTGGCATGCCGATGATAATCGGCCCGCGAGGTATGTCGAAATTCTCCAGTTCATTTTTGGTATCTTCCGCCAGCTTAGTAATCTGTTCGGCATAATCATACAGTCTTTCGCCGTCTGTCGTCAGCATGAGCTGATGTCCAAGCCGTTCAAACAGCACCGTATTGAACTCTTTTTCCAGCAATTGAATATGGGTGGTTACCGTCGATTGGGTATATCCCAAAAACTGAGCTGCCTGAGAGAAATTTCCCAGCTTTACGATGCTCATAAAGGTTTTCAATTGTCGAATTTCCAAAAAGCCACCCCCGATCATCCACTTGCCAGCTTGCTTTATCTCAAGCTTAACAGACCCTCTATTTTAAGTCAATTTTATTTTAAAATAGCAAAATACCAGGCTCGCACTGCTGCAAACCTGGTATTTTGTGATGATTTCATCTATTTGACCGTCTGTGATTCATCCGTATCTTCCCATTCATGGCTGATACCTGGTAAATCCGCTAATAATGCTTCTACTTCTGCCTCACTTAACAAATCATTAGCAGTTTCACTCAATTGGTTATTACTGCCGCCGGATTTACTATTCATCACGAACACCTCTCCCCCGGATTCCATACAATTAGTTCCCGTTACGCCGGATCTGATTCAGCGGCTTACTGCTTCGCTGTTCCGGAACAAGACTTATCCGCTTCAGATTCAGCAAAGAATAACCGTAAGCGACTTTCTTCTGTCGTGTCTGGCCGCATTAATTCCGACTCAATAAACATTCTCATCATTTCCAGCTGTATCGAACGTTGATTTTCTGAAAAATTTGCCTTTATTAATCTTTGCAGACTAACCTCACCTACATAAGGCAGTATCTCTTCAATAAAATATTTCTTTGCTGCCGCAATGTTTATCCCAGATTGCTTATCCACCGTAAACTTAGAAAAATCGATCAAGTTGTCGGCCAAATCTTATCACTCTCCCTTTTGTACTTTCTCCCTGCAAGACGCAGTACCGAACTGGATATAATAACCTTCATTACTACTATACACATATTTCATTGTAAAATGGTTTGAAACGTTGTCCAAACCATAAACTTAGCTGCTTTTTGCCATAAATCAAATTTTTTTCCGAATATTATGACCGATAATATAAAAAGAATAAGTGAGAGATCAGAATTTGGAGGTAAATGTATGAGTATATCGTCTGTAAGTAATAGCTGGGCCGCTATTTTAAACCAGTATTCTCCCTATCAAACTACAAATAACAATACTACTAACAATGATACAACCACAAACAAACTAGACGGAGCAGCCGGCATTAGTTCTGACGGCGATACGTTCCAAATGTCCGGAGCATTGCCCCCGGCGCCGCCAGCGTATAACAGCAGCGGCGCTGACAACAGTTCCGATAGTTCTTATAGTTCTGCTTCGACTCAGCTGTCGACAGCGGAAATGTTCAGCAAGCTGGACACTGATGGCGACGGCGCGGTGAGCGAGTCGGAATTTGCGGCGGCACGTCCCAGTGATGTTACCGAGGAAATGGCCCAAAATCTCTACAGCAGCTTTGATACGGACAGCTCTGGATCGTTGACGGAATCCGAGTATGAAACGGCCATGAATAATGCGCCTTCCCTATCCGCCACTGACAGCAGCTCTGATTCAAGCAGCACCACGGATGCCTCCCAACTGGCGGCGGCAATGATGCTGCCACCGCCGCCCGCAAATAACAGCGATACCACGACTGACAGCAGCTCCGATAGTTTCAGCAGCCTGGATTCCGACATCGTAAGTTTTTTAAATAAAATAGAAGAAGGCACGGCTGCCGATTCCGATATACAAACCATGCAAAGCGAGCTGAAACAATACAGCAGCACGAATAGTTATAGTTCTTCCGTTGAATCAAATGGTACAAAAGGTTAATAAATAGGATGAACTCTCACTTATTACTTCCCTCTGTCATAAGAAAATGCGGGCAGACTATAAATGGTCTACCCGCTTTTCTTCTCTTAAACTTGATTATGGAATTTAGACAAATATCCTGATAAAAGCTGTCCGGAATGCACAAACAGCTTTCCCGGTTATGTACCGCAAAGTCATAAAGGAATTCCCGGACACACTTATAGTGAATTAAAGCGATAGCCTGTTCCCCACAACGTTTCAATGAACTCCGGATTCGAAGCATCCTTTTCGATTTTTTTACGGATTTTTTGAATATGCACAGCTACAGTGGCTGTATCTCCATAGCAGTCATCGCCCCAGATTCTAGCAAAAATATGCTCTTTACTAAAAACGATATCGGGATTGGCCGCCAGAAAAGCTAAGAGATCGTATTCCTTTGCTGTCATTTGGATCTCTTTGCCGTTAACAAATACTTTGTGGGCTGCCGTATTGATCTCAAGGCCCTTATGCTGAATTACGTCAAAAGCAGCCGCTCCTTTCAGCCGTTCATATCTTTTAAGATGAGCCTTAACCCTGGCTGCCAGCTCAGCCGGGCTGAACGGTTTCGTCAAATAGTCATCCGCACCGAAATCCAGCCCCCTGATTTTATCAATATCTTCCATCTTGGCCGATACGACAATAACCGGTATTTCCTGCTTTTTTCGAATCTCCTTGATGATTTCATAGCCGTCTTTATGCGGCAGCATCAAATCGACAACAACAACGTCATACATACCCGAAACCGCTTTTTCCAGACCCAGCAGCCCGTCTTGAATGATTTCCGTCCGATAGCCGTTCAGCTGCAGATAATCCCGTTCCAGTTCGGCGATATCCAAATCGTCTTCAATAATCAAAATGTTTTTCATTCGCAAACTTCCCCTTCCCTGCCCTGCCAAATCGGAAGCATGATGGTGAAACAACTTCCTTCGCCTTCTACGCTGGAAACGGTAATTTTTCCCCCGTGAGCTTCTATCAGTTCCCTGGCGATTGCCAGTCCCAATCCCGTCCCCGAAAAATTCTTGGGACGTTCGCTGTCAATACGGTAAAACCGGTCAAAAATAAAAGGAATCTTATCTTCCGGAATACCGGGGCCGTTGTCTTGAAGCGCAATGCAGACAAAACCGTTCTGCTGATACATATAAACCAATATGGATAAGTCAGCTTCCGGCCCATGCTGGACGGCGTTGCTCATAATATTATGAACAGCCTGGTGAAACCGTTTCCCATCCAGATTGACCCGGACATCCTGTTCCAACTGCGGCTGATATTGAAACTGGATATTTCGTTCGGCAAAGTCAAACTTATATTCCTCCATCAGGTCATCCATAAATGCCTTGATCGGCACAACCTGATATTGAAACTTCAACTTCTGCATATCTAATTTTGAAAATAAGAAAAGATCATCAATGAGTTTATTCACATAAACCGCATTATGATGAATCGTCTGCAGATACTTGCTTTTTCTCTCCACAGGAGTAACCGCATCCTCCAAAAGGGCTTCAATATAACCTTGGATGGCAGTTATCGGCGTTTTTAAATCGTGGGAAATATTTGCAATCAGGGCCTTGCGATTTCCCTCATACTCCCCCTGAATCCGTTCGCTTTCAGCCAATTTTGCCGTCATTTCATTGAAAGCATCAATCAATAGTCCAAGATCATTCGGTTTGTCATACTCTACCTTAACTTTATAGTTCCCCTGGGCAACTTCACCCAGCCCTTGTTTTAAGTTTATCATCGGCTTGAATATTCTTTTCTCCAAACGCAGCAAAACAAAGAACTGCAAAATTTCTTTTGCCACAATTAACACTGCAAAAAAAACAGCAGCTTCCTTCATTCCCACCCATGTAAACAATAGATAAAGGATCAGGAGGGTAAACAATATACCGCCGGGACGAAGATAGCGAAAATATTTATAGTGTCGTAAAAACTCCCCGTGGTGATGTCTATGATGATGCATTTGCCGGAAAATATCAGAAAGCTCCTCACGGTTTTGTTGATCCGGATACCGCTCTGTTTGCTGCCGGTCCTTATGTTGAAACATTTCTATCACCTTCTACTCTTCCGCAACCTTTTCTCACCATTATATTGTATAAGAAGCAAAGGCGCAAAACAATCCATTGCGCCCTTGCTTCGGTAAATCTCAGTTCAAAACTGCAGCCGCACGCGATAGGAAACCGCATTTCGCTTACAGATTTTTTTACAGGAACCACAGCGTATGCATTTATGAGCTTGAATTTGCATCGTATTTGTTGCCAACAGCTTAATTGCTTTTGCCGGACAGATAGCCAGACACCGGCCGCAGCCGGCGCAGCGGTTGGGATCAATATAATATTGTTTAAGCGTCATGCTGTTTCACCTCGTTTACCACGCAAAATGCAAGTCAGCCTTTGCCTTTAGCAGATGCTGCTTCCCTTGCTCATCGATTTGTATTCCGTCAACGTTGAGCGCGACAGTTTCAATCTCGTAATTTTCATTAATGAACAAACTCGCCCTCAAATCAAGTTTATCGGCAAAAAGAAATTCGCCCATAAAGCTGTGCCCATGATGGCGGCACTCGCCTGCCCGGAGCATTTTCTCGTGAAACAGCTGTTTCATATCTTCAGGTAAATCCATGGCATGGAGTGATATCACAATCGTTTTATCCTCCCGTTCTTCGACCTGCATGGCATTTAAAACACTCAATGCAACGACAGCCTTGGAAAGCCTTCCTTTTAGTCCTGCATGACTGCCATAAAGATGATGGCTGTGTCCCCTAAATTCATGCTGTTTTGCTGCAAAAAACCGCATAAAAACTCCGGCATTGCTTTCACGTTTTACCCTCTTGCCCTCATAATCCACTTCTGCCTTCGCTTTTGCTTTTATCCGCCCGGTTAACAAATTTTTTTCGAAATCATTCTGCATAGAAAAAATATTGATCCGATCTTTGTCGACCTCAGCCTTTATCATCCCGTTGACAGTCTCTTTACCGTGCATTGTCTTTACTACATCATACATAAGTTGAATTTTATTCATAAAAAATAACCCCCTTAATTTGTAATGAGGTTATTATAAAAAGAATTTTTAAATTGGCTTTAAAGTATTCATAAAAACTTTATAAAATAATTAAAATCTTTGTAACCCTTAGTATAAATAGTTTTTAATGTATTGGTAAACTATAAAATAACAGCCTAGTCATCATCGCCGAAGCAATACCTTATTGACGAAAAGCTACGCAAGGCAAAAGCCCGCTCCCCGCTTTTGGGCTATTCGCCGGCAGGAGTGAGAAAACCATGCAGGTAGAATTTAAAGCTGTCGTTTTAGCAAATGAACTCCATCTTACCAATATCGCCCAGCATTTTGGCATTGCCAAAAAGTTTAAGTGGGAAGAATCGCTGCAGCTGCGGGATAATGCCTTGCAGGGCATAGTACATAATCCGGAAGGCAAGTGGATCTCAATCTTCCATTTTGGCAGTATTGTGTTTGTAAATTTTCAACACCATGAAATCATGGATGTGGTGAACTATTTACAAAAAATTGAACCGGATATGGATAGCAAAGCTCCTTTTCGCTATGCAGACGACTACAAGCTGGAAATTGACCCCACCGTGCCGCCTGCCATTAACAATGACTTTATGGTGACGGCTCAGGCTGCTGTTTATCATCTGGAAATCGTGTCCACAGTTTTAGCAAAGTCGGTAGCACTGGATAAAATCGAATTTGATATTAGCATTCTGCTGGATAAAATCGAAGATGTTGTAACCCACCTTTATCAAGGAGATCTGTCTGTCTCAGATGAAAAATTAGCGCAAATGTCTGCCAGTATTCTGGGTTTCAAGTTGAACACGCTCTCCTATGTTATGTTGTTGGATAAACCTGCTATCACCTGGGTCAACGAAGAAGCAGGTATCTTATTCAATGAATTGAGCACCCTCTTTGAACTGGATGAACGATACGGCAATATCCGCCATAAGACAGATGCTTTGATGGATATTACCGAGGTATTTACCGGCTTGGCTCATGCCAAGCGCGGCAATCGTTTGGAATGGGCAGTCATTATTTTGATCGCAATCGAAATTTGCTTGTCCCTCATTGATTTGTTTCTGAAATTTTAATTTCACATAATAACTTATCACTGAATATATTATGATTGGGTAGCAAATTGCTTACCCTTCCTCCTTTTAGGTCCAGCCGGATTAGCTATCGGCTGGGCTTCTAAACATCACAATCGCTACCTATGGCCGGCTGGTTAGTCTCGTCACGGCTATATCTTTTCACCAAAATCAAACTGCATTTATCAAATTCTGGCAATGCTAGCCACCCGGTTACAACCTCGCCGGCGTCTTAGAAAATCCCCGGCACAAGCGAAAGAAATATGAGCATTAATATCCCGCCGGCAGGATTATTCGTCTGGCCCTGGTATTTTATAGTTAGCAGTTTTTTATCACTGCAGCAAGGAGGACGATGATGAATTTTGATTATTACAAATATCACGGCTTAGGCAACGACTATATTGTTATCGACCCACACCAAAATAACATTGAGCTTGATACTCACGCCGTTAAACTTATATGCCATCGTAATTTTGGCGTGGGCTCCGATGGTATCTTGTATGGGCCAAGCATCGAAGGCAACAATATACATTTACGCATCTTTAATCCCGATGGCAGCGAAGCTGAAAAAAGCGGGAACGGAATACGAATATTCTCACGCTATTTATTCGATGCAGGCTATCTTAAATCCGCTCACTTTTATTTGGAAACTCTTGGCGGCAGGGTCTATGTCGAATTATTAGACTCCTCCGCCAGCAATATCCGTGTGGACATGGGCAAAGTAACTTTCCATAGTACTGAAATTCCCGTTGCCGGCAACCCGCGCGATGTTGTAAACGAACCATTCCGGCTCAATGATGAAGTATATAACATCACCTGCGTGTCAATAGGAAACCCTCATTGTGTGGTCCCTTTACATAACATCTCTAAAAAATTAGCAGAAGAGATTGGGCCTATTATAGAAAATCATATACACTTCCCTAACCGGATCAACGTACAGCTGTTAAAGGTGATTGATCGTAACAACATACAAATTGAGATATGGGAACGAGGAGCCGGCTATACGTTAGCTTCGGGCAGCAGCAGTTGTGCGGCAGCCAGCGCTGCCTATAAACTGGGTCTTGTCTCAAACAACGTTAGTGTACATATGCCCGGGGGAATGCTGCAAGTACAAATTGACGCTGATAGCCGAGTGCATATGACGGGGCCGGTCAGCGGCATTTGTAAAGGCTTCTTCTCAGATGACCTGCGGAATCAATTAAATAAATCACAGCATAAATAACCCTAAAAGTACAGCGTCTATAACACAATGAAGAGTCGGCAAGAACATCCGTTTTTGCCGACTCATTTTTATTTTCCCCGAATCAAGGTTCTCCCCTTGCAATCAAATTGCAGCACAAACTTTATCCAATGTAATTTCAGCAGTATTGCCCTTCAACGGTGCGTATTACTAATTACTCTAAACTTTAAACTGCTGCATCGCATTTTTAAGCTTCTCCGCCAAATTTGTTAATGCCTCACCGGAAGCGGCAATCTCCTCCATTGATGCGGCTTGTTCCTCTGTAACCGTTGAAACCTGCTCTGCCTGGTCTGCTATCTCCCGGCTAATGGCATCGACATCTTGCGATGCAGTCAGTACCTGCGTACTGTGACTGTTTAATCCGTTCAATTCATTTGCCATGGATTTTGCAATTTCAGCAGTTTCATGTATCTGCATTTCAATAGCTTGAAATGCACGGCCAGCTTTATCAACAGTCTCTGTACCTTTCCGGGTTTCATCCATACTAACCGTCATCGCCGCTACAGCGCTTTCCATTTTTCCTTGAATATCCGTAATCCGTTCCGAAATTTGTTTGGCAGCTTGCTGAGACTGCTCGGCCAGCTGTCGTACATTATCCGCCACCACAGCAAAACCGCGCCCTTGTTCACCGGCGCGCGCCGATTCAATTGCAGCATTAAGTGCCAGTAGATTGGTTTGTCCGGCAATTCCCGCAATCGTTTCAACAATCGAACCGATTTCCTGCGATTTCCTGCCCAGTTCTTCAATGACCTTTGCTAAATCGTCTACCCGCTGCCTGATTTTTTCCATTTGTCCCATTGCCTTTTGCACATCTGCATTTCCCGTAACAGCAGACTGAACCACTCTTTCGGTTAATTCTGCTGCCATATTGGCATTGTGCGAACCATTTTCCACGCTCGACGCTATCTTTTCGATTAAAGCAAGAATATGCTCAATATCTTTTTTCTGCTGCCGCGCCCCCTGGTTCGTTTTCATTATGGAACTGGCAACTTGATTAGCCGCTTGTGCCGATTCTTCCGTACTGGCACTCAGCTGTTCTGACGAAGCTGCCACTTGATCCGCAGCTTCAGAAACCTGTGACATCAATGATCGCAGACCGGCTAGCATCTTTTCAAAACTGCTTGCAAGTCTCCCGATCTCATCCTGAGAATGGATGGATAATGTCAGTTGAGTAAGATCGCCGCCGGCAATCTTTTCCGCCTCTTGCATCAAAACGCCGATTGGGTGTAATGTTCTCAGCAAAAATCGCCAACTGATCAGGCCGATGATCAACAGACTGACAGCAAGCGCAGCAATCATCCAGAACAGACTGCTATAAAATCCGTTCTTAAATTCTTCTGTAGGAAGAGAAACAATCGCTTCCCAGCCTGTATCACGAATTGGAATGGCTAATGCAACCGATTCCCTGTCAGATACATCTGTATACGACAGCAGGTGTCCCGGTTGATCGGCAAAACGCTGCAGCAGAGCAACTGGAATTTTTTTCTGCGTTTTAGTTAATTCTTTATTGGAGTGTGCAATGATTGTGCCGTCATCCGTAACAATAGCCGCCACTCCTGTTGATCCCACTTTCACCTGTCCCAGAAAATTCTGCAGCGTGTCTAAATTTACAGCTTGCAAAACCATTCCTGCCATCGAACCGTTTTCCCGCTTGACCGGCTGGGTAATTATAATCGAAGGTATCCCTGTGGCCCGGCTTATGATCGCATTGCTGACATGGGATTTTTGATCCTTCATGCTGTCCCGGAAAAATTTCCGGTCAGATAAATCATCGCCGATTGCCTTGTCATTGTATGGGGCGATGGCTGTTCTTTTCCCTGCCGAATCAATAAAATTGAGCCGGTCAACTCCCCATGCTGTACCAAAATAAGAATCAATCTTAGACTGTATGCGGGACAAATCTCCGGACTGTAAATCACTGTCCGCCCCATACGTCTTCCCGCTTTTTTCAAAAGACGCAAGCAGATCGCCAACCTGTCCGGCAAGCTGCAGAGTCTGATTATTCATTGTCAATTCCGTACTATGCAAAGTCTGTTGATATAATACGAAAATTCCGGCACCGCCAATAATAATTCCTGAAAAAACGAGCGATACAATGAGCAAAACAACAATTTTAGTTTTAATTGACATATGATTCCCCCGCATAAAAATTTTAAAAAAATGACCGCCCTATTGCACCACAAAATATTTTGTGAAAGCAACCAGGCAGTCATAGATTCCCATCCTTAGACCCACGGCTTTGCGTCCCTGCCTTTCAGCAAGTATGCTAAATTATAAAATATGACAATAACTTGGCTTTTCCTTCTTAAAATAATAAAAATTTACAAAACTTTAATGTAGCGGCTGAAATCGTGAAGCATGTTTTACGTCCCCGCGCTTCCAGGGCAATCTTACGATTGCGGATTATTTGCCTTTCTGATTTATATCATCAATCTGCCGGCTCCCATTCGAAAAATCAGCGAAGCAAATACCCGGATAAAACTGGGCGTAGTTGCCTGGCAGCGGATTAGTTCCCTGGAGAAGCAGCCCCACACCGTACCGGATGGCAATAGCGAGTTAGTCACGGCCGTGGGAAAGGTGGAGTTCAAAAATGTTTCTTTTCACTATCAGCCAAACATAACTATTCTAAAAAATATTAGTATTACCGCAATTCCTGGCGATGTATGGGCGATTGTGGGCCCAAGCGGCGCGGGAAAATCTTCCTTTGCCATCGCTTGTCCATATTGAGCAACTCGGATAAGGTGATCTATTTATCTAAAGGAGAGATTAAGGAAGTCGGTACCCATGACCAGTTGGTAAAATATGGCGGCATGTATGCGAAAGCAGTTCAATCAGGCGGTAATTTGTTACAATATCATAACAAATGTCCCGGCGGTAATTAAAATACCGCCGATAATGACCTTTGCCGTGACAGTTTCTTTTAAAATAACAAAGGCAAGCACCATGGTAATAACCACACTGAATTTATCCACCGGAACAACCTTTGAGGCCTCCCCTATTTGCAATGCCTTAAAATAACACAACCAGGAAAGCCCTGTAGCTATACCGGATAATAGTAGAAAGGTCCAGCTCTTAGTACTCATATCAGCAACTTCATTTTGTGTTCCTGTAATAAAGACCATCCCCCAAGCCATCACTAATACGACAATTGTACGAATGGCGGTAGCCAAATTCGAATTAACTCCTTCTATGCCGATCTTAGCCAAAATTGAGGTTGCAGCGGCAAAAACTGCAGACAATAGTGCAAATACAACCCACATATTCTTTCCTCCCCACAAATTCTTGTTTCAAGCCAACGCAGGTACTTTACCGGCACATAATAGCAGTATTTGCTTAAAATAGTTATTGGGTACAAAAATAAGGCAGTACGAAAGCTCACGGAGCCTTGTATTGCCTATCTTTTTAATTGGTGGAGACGAGGGGGATCGAACCCCTGACCTCCTGCATGCGAAGCAGGCGCGCTCCCAGCTGCGCTACGCCCCCACGTAAAGGATATGAAGTTATGTGACTCACATAAGATAGTATACCGCGAAAAGAGTAACCTTTCAAGGATATTTTTTATTCATTATTTCTTTAGCTTATAATTGGCAATATCCACCGCCTGAAATTTAACCCGTTCGTACGCTTTGGGCCGAGGCTGCGGCGCAGTGGCGTCGAAGCCGATTTTAGCCGTTAACCCGTTTTTTGTTACAGGGTTCAGCTCATGGCCAAACGCCTTGTTCACCAGCACAATATCGGTCTCGGGATTGAAGCGGGTGCACATTGCCCATTCCACATCATCGGCAGCATAAATATCCACATCATCGTCCACCACAATGACCTGTTTTAATGGAGGAAAGGCGGCAAACGCAGCTAGAATCGCATTGCGCTGCGTACCTTCGTATACTTTTTTGATTTGGACAACGGCATGGTAAAACCCGCAGCCGCCATGACTGAGATGAACCCCCGTAATGCCGGGGACTTGCCTGGATACCAAATTAAACACATTGGCTTCCCCCATCAGTCCTACCGAATTGAATACCTCCTTACCCGGTAAAAGAGTCTGGAAAATGGGCGACCGGCGATGGCTAATTGATTTGACATTGACAACCCAGCGTTGATCCTGATTGGCGTAATAACCGGCAACTTCCGCGAAAGGTCCTTCATTCTCCCGTTCGTGGGGAAGAATTTCGGCCTCAATAATAAACTGAGCATTGGCGACGCCTTCCACCTCGACAGTACGGGATTTAACTAATTCGACGGGACGGTCGAGCAAAGCGCTGGCAATTCCCAGTTCGTCCGTCTCAATCGGCGCTGCCGCCCCCGGTACAACGGATGCGATATACACCGACGGATCGATGCCGTTTGAAATCGTAATTTCCAGGGGCTTGCCCCGGCGTTCCGCCCGTTCGTAGTAATCCCGCAAATGACGGCCTACATCCATCAGCATCGTCATCCGTCTCGGTCCTGTAACCATCATCCGGTGAATCGACAGATTCCGTACACCGGTGTCCGGATCTTTGGCAATGACTACGCTGCAGTCAAAATAATGCCCGCCGTCGCCGAGGGCATGCAGCGGAACCGGCAGACAGCTTAAATCCGGTACAGCCATTACTATTTCCGTTGCCGGACTCTGTTCCAAGACAACGGGAGCAACCGGGTCTTTCTGCCAGGACGCCACCGCTTCCGCAAAGAGGAAAGACAGCTTCTCTGCCGGGCAGCCAAATATTTTTGCCAACGAATTGCGGTTCCAGTATAAGCCGGCAAGCACAGGGTATTCGTAGCCGTCGACCTTGTTAAACAGCACACTTTCCTTTCCCTCAAACTTACGCGCCACCCCGGCAAGTTCATGATCAGCGCTGACTGCTGTTTCTACTGTCACCAAGCTGCCAGACTGCTGTAAAAATTGAATGCACGCCTGCAAATCAAACCCTTCCTGTTGAATCGCTGGAATTTGAGTCATGTAAGCTTCCCCCTTATAAAGTAAATAAATTCTGTCATTCCACCCGGATCGTCTCCCGGGTGCTAAAAGCATAAAGGAATTTTTCCTTCACGGTTTTATGGAAAATTCGTTGCACGGCTTCGGCGTATAAGTTCAGCTGCAGGGCGTAGCGGTCGGCCAATTCGGCGCTGTCTGCCGCCCGGTCGGTTTTATAGTCCAGAAGGATGACATCATCACCTTCATCAAACAGTACGTCAATAACCCCTTGAATAAAAATACCTTCTTTGCCGGCAGGCAAATCTTCATAATAGCGCTCTGCCGGCAGCATAAGGCTGAAGGGCAGTTCACGCCGCACGCGGGGCGAAGCGCACAGCCGCTGTCCCAAAGAACCGGCAAAAAATCCGGCAACGCCATTGGCGTCAATGGCAGCAGCCTGCTCGGGCAACAGCAGTTCCCGCTTCACCATATCCGCCACCTGATTCTTAACCCCCGCTGCCGTCAAATCGCCTTGCAGGGAAAGCTGCTGCATAACGCTGTGCATGACAGTACCGTATTCGGCTCCGGTCAATTTGCCGGTCGTTTGCAGAAACCGGGGACGGGTCACAATCAGCTTCGTCCGAATCAATGGCTGGCCGTCAGCTTCTTTCAGGTCATCAAACCGGCGTTTCATCTCGGTCACCGACACTTTTGCCGGTTTTCCCACCGCCGCCTGGAAAGGATACTGCCATCCCAGCCGTTCTTCCACCCAGTCGGTGCCTTCACCCTCCTCCACCGGCTGCAAATGCTCCACAGCGTTCAGCAGCGGCAGATCGGCAGCCGGCTCTTCGGTTTTCTCGCTCAGATCGCCGCTAGAAAGAATATTGACCTCCCAGGCAGCCGGATGATCGGCCATTTCCCCTGCTGGCTCCAAGTTGCACTCCCCGTAGTCGCGCAGCTTTTGCCCTGACGGATGACGGGCGATTGCCGGACAAAGCCAGTCCAGATAAGACTTGGCGCCGGCAATGAGAGAATCCGGCAATGAGGTCGTCTGCCGATCGGCAAACTGGCACCACTCCGCCGCCCGCTTGGCCAGTCTGTCCACCGACCCGATAAGAATCAATTTTTCCCGTGCCCTGGTAAGAGCCACATAAAGGATGCGCAGTTCCTCGGCTTTTGTCTCCATCGTCAGCTTATGAGCGATACCCTGCCGGGCCAGGGTGGGATACCGGTAACGAAGTTCCGGATCGGTCACATAAGGACCTACCCCCAGCGTCTTATGGCACAGCACCAACGCCCTGCTGTCCTGAAGGTTGAATTGTTTTCCCAGATCGGCAAGAAACACCACCGGAAATTCCAGCCCCTTGCTTTTATGAATGCTCATGATCCTCACTACGTCTTCGCTTTCCCCCAAGGCTCTGGCCACAGCAAGGTCGGAGCCCTTGTCCTGCAGCTGATCAATAAACCGCAGGAACCGGAACAGTCCGCGGAAATTTGTGGTCTCGTATTGCCGGGCCCGGTCGTAAAGGGCGCGAAGGTTGGCCTGGCGCAGCGTTCCCCCCGGCATACCGCCTGCGTAATCGTAATAGCCGGTATCCCGGTAAATCTGCCAGATTAGTTCCGGCACACCTTTGCGGCGGGACAAGCTCCGCCAGCGATTCAATTGTTCAACAAATTCTCTCACCTGACACCTCAGAGATTTGTCTGTTTCCTGCCCGCCGTCAAACTCCTCCGCCTGCCGGACAAAAGCAGCCAGGGCACCCCATAAGTCGGCGTCCGGCTTTGCCAGACGAAGCTCTGCCATCTGACCGGCTTTCAACCCCACTACCGGTGAGCGCAATACTCCGGCCAGCTGAATGTCCTGGCGGGGGTTGTCAATCACACTTAACAGGGACAGCATGACCTGTACTTCAATTTCTTTAAAATAGCCGGCATCCGCCTCAGCGTAGGCCGGTATTCCCGCCTGACGCAGTACGTTCAGCAATACCCCGGCTTTGCCTTTCACCGACCGCAGCAGCACGACCATATCCCGCCAGGTCAGTTTCCGGTATTTTTTGCTGCTTTTATCATAGACCTGATAGCCGGCGATCATCAGCTCACCGATGCGTTTGACCAGGAAACGGGCTTCCCATTCAAAGCCGCTGAGTTCCTCTTCCTCGACGGCTTCGCTCTCATCCCCGGTTTCTTTTTCTTCATCTTCCCTTATTTCTGCCGGCTGGCTGTCCTCCCGGTCGATGAGACAAAGTTCCACCGGTCCAGTCAAAGTCAACCCTTCACTGGACGGATAATCCGGACCGGGGTTTAATTGTTCCGCCTCGCCATAATCCAGTTCCGCCACCCGGGCCGACATAAGCTGGTCAAAGAGAAAATTCACGGCATGGAGCACACCGGCCCGGCTGCGAAAATTTTGAGTCAAATCGATACGCCGGGAAGGTGCATCACCATTCGTAGGATAGCAGCGGTATTTTTCCATAAATAACTCCGGTTCGGCCAGCCGGAACCGGTAAATGCTCTGCTTCACATCCCCCACCAGAAACAGATTGGGGACATCCGGCCTAGCGACCAGACGGAGAATGGTTTCTTGTACACCATTCGTATCCTGATATTCATCCACCATAATTTCAGCGTACTTCTGCCGCAGAGCTGTCGCAACAGCGGAAGGCTTCAGTTCACCGGGGCCGGCTTCCGGCTGTAGCAAAGCCTGAAGACAAAAATGTTCCAAGTCGTTAAAATCAAGCAATCCTTTGGCCCGTTTTGCTTTAGCAAATTCCACGCCAAAATCGACGGTCAGCCGGGACAGGGTATCGACCAGCGGTGCCACAGTCACCATATCTGCCAGCAGTTCTTCCGGCGGCCGGTCAAAATACAGAGTTTGACACTCCTTCACCTTATCCTTGACCTTCTTGCGGCTGTTTTGAAAATATTTTTTTACAGTTTCATCTAACCCTTTGACGGAGACAATTTTAGCAAATTCAGCCCTCGTCAGCGCCCCGGCCAAGGCAACCCAGGACTGACCGGCAGCATCAATCAGTTCATCCAGTACGCCTTTATCCGCCGTAAAGGTGGTGATATATTCGGCCGGCATGCCCGGCTCCGCCGCTTTCCGGCTCAAAGCGTCCAGCTGCTGCCGGCAGCGATCCAGTTCTAAAACAATCTTCTCCCGGATCAGCCCCGACCAGGGCGTAGCGTCAATATCCGTATCCGCCGGTAAAGCAAAAGCCTGCTTCAAGTGTCCCAGCCAATGATCCGGCCAGGGGTGGCTGCGGGAAAAATTGTACAGTCCCAAAACCAGAGCATACAGCGGTTCATCGCTTTTTTCATTGCCGTAATGATCAGCGAACCGGAGAAACGCAGCATCGCCGTCGCCGTAACGCTGCTCAAACAAATCTTCCAAAACATCGCCTTTCAGCAGCTTGATCTCCGCATCACCGGCTACCCGGAACTGAGGATCCAAGTTCAGCAAATGGAAGTTCTGTCTGACGATAGTCTGACAAAAGGAGTGAATAGTGGAAATCGAAGCTGAGTTCAGCAGCACCAGCTGCCGCTCCAGATGGCGGGAACGGGGCTGCTGCCGCAAAGCGTCATTCAATGCGGCTCCGATCCGGGACCGCATCTCGGCTGCCGCCGCATTGGTAAACGTCACCACCAGCATTTTATCCACATCCACCGGCTCTAGCGGATCGGTAATGCGGCGGATCATCCGCTCCACCAGTACCGACGTCTTGCCGGAACCGGCAGCGGCGGCTACCAGCAAGTTCTGCTGCCGGGCCTCAATGGCCGCAAGCTGCTGTTCAGACCAGCTCATCTTTTTCTCCCCCTTTCGCCGCTAACTGCTGCATGATGTCTTCGTCGGCCGGCTGCGCCAGCTTCCGGTAATCGTTTTCCGGCAGCTGCCGGTCGAACTGGCAAACCGGACTATACCGGCAATAACTGCAGGCGTTTTTTCCGGCCAGCAGGTAGGGGCTGATGGCAATATCCCCGGACAGTATTTTTTCCGCCGTTCCCACCAGCATGTCCTCCACATGGGCCAGCAGCAGTCTGAATTCTGCCGGCGTTTTCAGGTAAGACAGACAGTTGCTGTAGAAGGTATTGTCTCTTGTTAAAGCGACCTTCAGAAAATCCGACCACTTTTCCATCGTGCTGTCCAGCAGGCGGACAACCTCCGGGTCAGCCAGCAGCCAGCCCGGCATTTTCAGCATCCCGTTTATTTTCTTGGTAATCTGTTCCGGACTCAGCCGGACGGAACCGGACAAATTGGGGTTTTTCAAGAAATAGTAAAGAACTCCTCCCGGCAAGCACTTCTCCCCGCCGAACAACTCTTCCGCATTTTTCGCCACCAGGAGATAGGTAAGAAGCTGCAGACGAAGGCCGTGAAATACCTCCGTCAGTTTCAGCCAGGCTCCGCCGGATTTATAGTCGATGACCAGGATATATTTTCGTCCGTCCTTTTCAGCCTCATCCAGCCGGTCAATCTGCCCGGAAATTTCCAGCGTCGTCCCGTTTTTCAGCCGGTACACCAGCGGCGGCAGGGAATCTTTTCCCCGGCCGAAGACTCTTTCCAGCGCCACCGGTTTAAAGCGGCTCACCCGGTCGAATTCCACCAGCCGGTGCACCGACCGTTCCACGGTACGCTCCAGCCGGCCCACCAAATGTTTATGCTGCTCCGAGCTGAGCAAAATTTCATTTTGCAGTTTGGGAGCCAGTTCATTAACAATCTCACGGCAGATTTCCCGATATTCCGTATCGCCCACACTGCCCCAGCTTCTGCCCGCCGCCTGCATTTTGTCGCCAAAGGACTTTAACGCGGCATGGAAAAACCGGCCCAGCTCAGGTGCCTGCAAGCGGAATACCGCCCGCTCTTTCAGGCTGAGTCCGTACTGGGCGAAATGTTTGAAGGGACAGGCGCGAAAGCTTTCAAATCGCGTCACACTTCCCATCAACCTGCCATAGCGGGGATAAAGACAAGCTGACAATTCTCCCGGCAAATTCTTCTCCTGATTGGAATGAAACAATCCGGCCAGGGAGCGCCTCAGGGTTGGGGTCAACGCTGGCCGCTGCCGCGTCCAGTTGTATACATCCCGCCACAGCGGGCTGATTTTCTCATGGTTTTTATACTGCCGCAAACTAACGGCCAAAGCTGATAATCCCGGCCGGGTCCGGGCCAGATATTCCTTTTCCCGGCCGGGCCGGGGCTCCAGCGGCAGAGATTTCACATTCACGCCGGCTAATTCCTTCAACCGCTTGATGATTAGTGATGGACTCAGCCCTTTTCCCTCTTCATCAGCCAGGGGATAACTAACCCAGAGATACTCGCCGGCCCGGGTCAGTGCCGTATACACCAGAAACCGCTCGGCAAAAGTATCCGCCGTGGCGCCGGGGGCCAGTTCCAGCCCGGCCTGAGCCAGCCGGGTCCGCTCCGCATCGGTCAGAATGCCTTCCCCCCGGCCCCGCATGGGCAGCACTCCGTCATTGACACCAGGCACATATACCGCCCGAAGATTGGCCACACTGGTCTGGGCCAAAGGGGAGACCGTTACATAATCAAGACCGGGGGGAATGAGACTTAGCTTCAGTCCCTCCAGACCGTCATTCACAAGATCAGCGTAAACAGCGAGATCCATTTGTTCATCACCGCAGGTTTCCACCAGCTGCTCCAGCAATTGAATAACGCTGTCCCACATCTGCCGATGCTCTCCCGCCTGCTCCAGATCACCCGCCGCTTCCGCCTTATCCGCCCATTGGGCCAGTTTTTCCGGCACCTCCAGTTCCAGCAGCAGCTGATAAAGGGCTGTCGTCACTGCCCGAACATCAGCCGCCTGCTTAACTTGTGCGGCAAAATCCGCCAAAGGTCTGACTGCCTTCCGGCGAATCCCATTGATCCGGTCCAGCTGCTCCTGCCTGTCGTCATTAATTTCCGCATCCTCGTCAAGGGACAACCGGCGGACAAAATTCCAGGGTTCCTCGCTGATCCAGCGGGACCCCCGGATGCCGAATTCCAGCACATAGTTCTCCAATTCATCGATTTCATCCCGGCAAAGAGGAAATAAATCCGTTTTCAGGCAGCGAAACACCGCATCATAACGCCACCGCCCGGTCAAAACTTCCAAAGACGACCGCAGCAGTTCGGCCAGAGGATGGTGAACCGGCTGGCGCTGACGGTCATTGAAAAAGGGAATCTCATAATCAGTCAGCACCGTTTCCACGATGTCAACGTAGCTCTCCCCGTCCCGCAGCAAAATAGCGATATCCCGCCAGCGGCATCCTTCCTCCCGGCACAGGCGAATGATATCCCGGGCAATGCCTTCCACCTCTACCCGGCGATTGGCCGCTTCCACCAAAGCGAGTCCCCGGGATTCACCGCTAAACAACAAGGTCGGATAGGTGAAAAAGCGCTGCTCCAGGTGAGCCAGCAGCGGACGTAAAACAAATCGTTCACAGCCGGTTAATTGCTGTTCTTCCACCGAAATATTCAGGCTGCGGGCCAGATCCAGCAATTTGCGCCGGGTTTCCCACTGTCGGTGGAGCAGCGCCGTTTCACTGCTGTGCTCAGGCGACTGTGCATCAGTCAGACACAACGTAACGGTTACACCGGCGGCGCAGCCCAGTATCTGAGCCAGCACAGCTGTTTCCTGGGGATTGAACCAGGTAAATCCGTCTACCCAGACCTCGGCCCCCGGAATGAGATCCGACCGGGCCACTTTGTCGGCCAGCAGGCTCAGATAGTCTTCCGGATCGGTATACCGATCCTGCAAAAATTCGGCAAAATCCTGATACAACAGGGAAAGATCCTGGAGTTTGTCGGCCAGAGGCGACTCTCCGGCCTGTTCCCGGAATTGTTCCAGCTGCTGCGGCGACACAGCATAGGTTTTGAATTCCTGAATCATGCCGGCTAACGTTTCGGCAAAAGTCCGCTGATTGGCCGCCCGCTGAAACACCTTCAGTTTCTTTTGCTCTTTCATCAGCAAGCGGCTGAGCACCAGCTTTTTCCCCAGTTCGGTGATATGAGGCCGGACTGCGCCGCCTGCTTCCAGCAGTACCCGGTGGGCGAGACGGCGGAACCCGAAGACATAAGCTCTGGCAAAGCCGCCGAGGCCGGGAGTTGCCGCCAGTTCCCGCTCTACCTGAAAAGTAGCATGTTCCGGCAAAAGCAAAATCAGCGGTCGTCCCGCCGGCGACTGCCGCAGCCGCTTGCGTATATCTTCCAGACAGCAGCGGGTCTTGCCGGAACCCGCCCGTCCCAAAATCAATTTCAAACCCATTCCCTTCTGCCGCCTCCTCTGTCTACCCTACCTTAAACTCAGCCCGGCTGCCGTGCTCTGTGGAAACGACCTCCAGCCTGGCATCGATCCGCTCCTTCAGTTCCGGCACATGAGAAATAATTCCCACCAGCCGGCCGCCCCGCTGCAAATCGAGCAGCGCTTTTATGGCAAAATCCAGGGACTCCGGGTCCAGTGTGCCAAACCCCTCATCCACCAGAATCGTATCCAGATGCATTCCCCCGGCATAAGACTGAACCACATCGGCCAGTCCCAAAGCCAGCGACAGAGCAGCCAGAAAGGTTTCCCCGCCGGACAGAGTCCCCACGCCTCTGGCCACGCCGGTATACTGATCAAACACTTCCAGTTCCAGGCCCCCGGCCGCGTTTTTCCGGGAGCGGTCCATCGTCCGCTGCAGATAATAACGGCCGCGGCTCATGGTTTTCAGACGCTCATTGGCGGCCACAGCCACATCATCTAAAAGCGCCCCCAGGACAAAGCGCTGAAAAGTCAGCTTATATTCATTGCCGCCGTTGGCCACCTCCGCCAGCCGGCCGGTGACGCCGTAAGCCGCTTCCACGGCCGCCGACGCCTCCCGGAGTTTAGTTAACTTCGCCGTCCATTGCTGTTCCCGCTGCAGCATCGCCGCCAGCTTGGCATGCTCCGCCAGCAATTCATTATGACGGGCCTGCTGCCCGTCCACGGCCTGCTGCAGCGCTGTCATATCCGGTAACTGTACATTGGCAACAGCGGCTTCGGCCCGCTGCTGCCGTTCCCTGGCAGCAGCAGCAGCCCGGTCAAACCGGTCAATCCGCTCGCCCAATTTTTCGATAAAGTTCGCCGGTTTCTTGGCCTGATCGTACGCTTGCCGATCGGTAAACCCGGCAGCTGAAATCCGCCGGTCAAAAATTTGCCGGTCCTTCTGCCAGCGCTCCCGGCCCGCCGCCAGATTAGCCCGAATATTGTCCAAAGCCGCCTGATTCTGTGTCAGCTGGAGACCGGCCTGCCGGGCAGCCTGCTCAGCCTGTTCCAACCTGACTTTCAGCTGCTTCTGCCGTTCTGCGGCTGTCTTATAAGCCTGAGTCAGCGCGGCCGGATTGCGAAATTCCGGCGGCACCTTCTGCCGCCGCTCGTTGGCTACCGCTTCCGCCGCTTTCCATTCATTGTCGGCCCGCCGCCAGATATCTTCGGCCTGCCGGAGATTGTCGGCCGCCGCCTCCCCCTGCTGCTCCAGTTCCCTGATCTGCTCGTCCGTTTCCTGCAATTTTTTCGCCGCTGCCGCTGCCTGTATATAACATTGCTGCACCTGCTGCAAAGAAGATTGCAGTTCCCCCAAGGGTACAACCGCCTTGTCAGCCAGCTCCCGGGCCAGATCCTTTACCCGGTTGGCCAATGTATCCCGTTCGGTATACAGCTTAGACATTTCGCCTCTAAGCTGTTCCCGCCGGATTTCGATTGTTTCTAATTCCCCCTGCTGCTGTTTCAGCCTGGCTTCACTGGGCAAACCATCGCCGGCTGCAGCCGCCGGCCGGGGATGATGAATCGAACCGCATACCGGACAGGGACTGCCGTCAGTCAGCTCTGCCGCCATAACGGCGGCCTGTCCCTGTCCCCAAGCTGTCTGCAGCTGATTCAGACTGTTTTTTACCGTTAGATGCTGCTGTTCTAACCGGGCCAGGTTCTTATCACCGGCCTCCACCTGCTGCCGGGCCTGAACCAGCTTTTCCCCGGCGGCGTCAAACAGGCGGCGCTTCTCCAGTATCCGGCTGAGCTCCGCCAGTTCGGCCTGAGAGCTCCCGGTCCGAGCAGTCTGCTGCAAGTATTGCTGCTGCTCCGTCCTGCTTGCCGTCAGCTTCGCCTCCAGTTTTTTAAGGCGGCTTGCCGCCGCATCCCTGTCTTTCTCCGCCCCGGCAGTCTGCGTTCGGGCCGTTTGTTCCTTTCCCAGCGCCTGTTCCAGAGCGGCAATATCGCCGTGCAGTTCACTCAGCCGCAAAACCTCGGCAGCTGCGGCCTCCCGCTCCGCCTCCCGGTTTTTTTCCGTCAGCAGTGTCTTCTCCGTCCTGACCTGATTGTGTGCGGCTTTTTCCAGGCGCTCGCATTGCTGCCGCTCAGCATTCTCCATAGCCTGGATATCATTCTGCAGCTGCTGCAGCGCTTTCTCGGCATCCATCAGTCCGGCGGCCCGGGTGGCGCCGAGCAGTTCATTCCGTTTTTCCTCCACCAGAGGCACTTTGGCGGAAAGATCGGCCAAAGCGTCTTCCGCCTGCTGTTTTTCGCTGAATTTTGCTTCCGCGACTTTGCCGGCAGCTACCGCTGCCTGGGATTTTTTAAGCTGAGAAGCCAGCTGCTGCAGCCGGCCCGTCAATTCTTGCTCCCGGCGGGTATCCGCTGCCAGTCTGGACGACAATTCAACAGCAGTCGCCGCAGCCGACTCCTGCAATATCCATACTTTTTCCTTATTGAATTCATCGAATTGCTTTTTCAGTTCCGCCGCCCTGCTTTTCAATTTCTCTTCAATCGCCCGGTACAAATCAGTTTTAAATAAAGTCTGCATAATCTCCTGTCGTTCGGTGGAATTCGCCGTGAGCAGCTTGCGGAAATCGCCCTGAGGCAGCAGCACGACCTGGCGGAATTGGCTGCTTTTAAAGCCCAGCAAGCTTTCCACCTTTTCCGTGACTTTACTCCAGCCGCTGTCCAGCAATTCCGCTTCGCCGCTTTCCTTCAGCCGCCACAGCAGCGCCTCGGCATGCATGATTGTCGTACCGCCGCCCCGCTTCTTTGGTCGTTCCTGCTCCGGCGACCGCTGAATCCGGTACCGGTCTTTCCCGCTGGAAAAATCGAATGTAACCTGGGTCATCGTCCCGCCGGCGGCATAATCGCTGCGCATGGACTTACCGTCCCGCTGAGTTCCGCTGGCATCGCCGTAAAGGGCAAAACACATCGCATCCAAAATGGTGGTTTTCCCCGCACCGGTCGGTCCGTGGATCAAAAAAAAGGTTCTCCCCTTAAGCTCGCTAAAGTCAAGATGCTGCTCCCCGGCGTAAGGACCGAAAGCCTCCATGATCAAATATAACGGCTTCATACCTTTCCCTCCCGCTCCTGGCGGTAAAGTTCTTCCACCACCGCGGCAAGTTCAGTTGATTGCTGCTCCGTCAAGATTTCACCGGTCATTTGTTCAAAAAAGGAGGCAAACAATTCTTTTTCCGTCAACCGCCGATGATCCACCGCCGGGCCGCGCAAATTGCCGCCGGCCGTTAGCCGGGGATACTCAACGTGCATTACATTCGGGTAAATATTCTGTAATTGTCCCCTGACATCCAAAATCGGCACCTCGTCCCGCAGGGTGACCATTAAATAATCTTCCCGGTTTTCTCCCGACTGCGGTCCCCGCAGAAGTTCTTTAAAAAATCCGTCGAGGCAGCGCACATCCCGCCGGGGCGACAGGGGAAACATTTCCACCCGAACCTGGCCTGAATCGTTGATCTCCACCAAATTCACACCCTTGCGCTGATTGGCCTCGGCAAAAGAATATTTAAGCAGCGACCCGGAATAACGGATGCTGCCACCGCCTGCCTGCTGAGAATTATGGAGATGTCCCAGCGCCGTATAATGAAACGGGGCAAACACCCCGGCACCGACCACACTGCTGCCCCCTACGGACAGAGGCCGTTCCGACTCGCTTGCCTGTCCGCCGGCAATAAACGCATGAGCCATAGCGACTTTTCGCGCCTGGGATGGTATCTTGTCCAGCGCCTGATTAACCATCACCTGCATAGCCTGTTCAAAATCAAAAACCTCCGGCTGATCCAGTCTTTCCCGCACCAGGGCCGGTTCGGCATACGTCAGCGGCGCAAAATAAACCGGGCCGTACTCATCCTGCAGTACCACCGGCTCCAATTGCTCCGGCAGCGGACCGACAACGTAAAGTCCCTGCCGGGCCAGCAGACGGTTGCCAAACCCCAGCCTGTCCGGGCTGTCATGATTGCCGGCAATCAGCAGCACCGGCACACGGTAATCCAGCAGCAGCCGGGACAGTATTTCATCCAGCAATTGTACCGCCTCCGTCGGCGGCACCGCCCGGTCGTAAACATCACCGGCAATCAGCACAGCATCCGGCTTTGTCTCCTTCACCAAAGCGGCAAACTGCTCCAGCACATAAGCCTGATCCTCCGTTAAATGGATACCGTAAAAAATCCGCCCCAAATGCCAGTCGGATGTATGTAAAAACCGCATAACCGCCAATTCCTCCTGAAAACAGCAGCAACCTGCGTTCCTGCCGAAACTTCCTTATTTACATCATTCGGCATACTGCTCCGAAATCCTACATTTCCATAAATTTACTAACGATTTTATTCATTACTTTGCTGTATTTTGACAACACTAGAACCGGAGGTGATTGATATGACGAAAGCAACGCACGGCGGTAAAAACCCGGAAACTGCAACTCCAGCAAAAAAACAAAGTTCGGCTCAGAAAAAGGATTTCCCCTGTAAGCACTCTTTACCGACGTAATCTTTCCGGCTGCGTCACTTCCAAACCCGGCCTGTCTGCCAGGATAGTGCCGGGTTTTTCTTTACAACCTGCCTTCCGTGGGATATTATGGAGCTGTAAACTCAAGAAGAAGGTGATTGTATTGAAAACAATTGCATTAATTGCCCATGACCGCAAAAAAGAAGCAATGCTGGCCTTTGCCAAACAACATCAGGCCGTCCTCGCCCAGCACCGCCTCATCGCAACCGCGACTACCGGCCGCATTCTCCGGGAAGCCACAGGCTTAGACATCACTGGTTACTTATCCGGCCCGTTAGGCGGCGACCTGCAAATCGGCGCCCGCATTGCCGCTCAGGAGGTTGATGTGGTTATTTTTCTCCGTGATCCCTTGACCGCCCAGCCCCACGAACCGGACATCACCGCCCTGCTCCGTGTCTGCGACGTTCACAACGTACCGGTGGCGACGAACGAAGCCTCCGCCCATCTGATTCTAGCAGCACTGGGATAAATCGGCGCAGCCACGCCGTATAACGCACAGTAAACCAGGGAACCGTCAAACGTCCCTTTTGACACAAGCTAATGCTAATAATATCCGCTTGTAAAAATATCCGGTCATATTAATTATTCCTACTGCTTATACTAGTATTGAACCGCACCTTATCGTCGAAAAATTCCGTTTCGCTACGACTTTTTGGATGACTGGGTGCGGCTCATAAATAATCATTAGCGAAGGTAAAGCATTGTCAGCGTTACTCTTCTCCTGGTAAAAATGAATTTCGAGGTGATCAGCATGGCTTACAGAGATAACGGCTCTTACCTTAGATTCCCTGACAGTCCCAAACGATCGAACAGCTCCCGCACGGTAGTAGGTATGGACGCAGCCGGTATGCACAGAAGAAAATTCCATTTGCGCCAATCTCCTGCCGTAAAATCGAACCAGAATGTCTATAATACTTTACCAGAGTAACTAAACCAGGCCGGCTATGCCGGCCTGGTTTTATAATGGAGCGGCCAGGACTTCAGCCACTCAGGCGCTGCCGAGCCGGACCTGCCCTGTTAAGGCATCCGGCTCGGCGGAATGATGCAGCTTCGCTGGCCGACGGAACGCCTGCTGAGCATTGGGAATGGAACATTTCGTCGGTATAGAAAAATCATCCCGCCTGATGATCTTCCGGGGGATCCCGGAATGCAATAAAAAGCCCCGGCCTTTGGCCGGGATGCAGCAAGCGGTTACTTGACCGCTTTTAATTTGGTTAATTCCGCTTCCTGATAAAACAGGCGAGTGTTTAAAGTGTCAAGCTTAGAATTCATATTGCCGATATCTTCTTTGGTGGCAAGATTGGCAACGACCTCCTGCGTAGCGGTGGTTAAGAGGGAAATCAATCCTTAACGGGGATAAGTCCCGCGTTTTTTTGTCTGTCATGGCGAACGTATATTCCCTGTGCTTTTAGAGAGTACCAAAAAATGGCGAAATTTGTTACAATAGCAGTAAATTGGAAAGGTTTGTCCTGCCGGCAGCAAAAGCCGGTATTTCTCAACGGGTCCGGCTTTTTCCCCCATAAAACAGTCCCGCTTCATTATCCATATGGATAATTCCAATTCTCACCATCTGTTTCGGCATACTCATTTCTTTCAATACATAGGAGGCTTTACAATGCAACGAAAATGGAAACGGCGCTGGCAGCGCCTAGCCAAACTTCTTCTGCCCCCGGTCGCGTCCGGGGTGCTGCTTCTCAGCGCCTACGGGCCGGTCTTCGCCAATCCCGCCGGCAGCACAGTAACCAGCGGGGCGGCTTCTATCGCCACAAACGCTAAAACCATGACAGTCACCCAAACGACCGACAAAGCAGCCATCAACTGGCAGAGCTTCAATATCTCTTCCGGCGAAAAAGTGCAGTTCATTCAGCCGGGAACATCTTCCGTGGCCTTAAACCGGGTCGTGGGCAACGACGCGTCGAGCATTTACGGTACCTTAAGCGCCAACGGCAAAGTCTTTCTCATCAATCCCAACGGGGTTTTGTTCGCCCCCGGCGCCCAGATCAATACCGGCGGCCTCGTGGCTTCCACACTAAATATTTCCGATAAAAATTTTGTAACCGGCAACTATACGTTCAGCGGCAGCGGCGCTGGCAGCGTCGTCAATCGGGGAACCATCACCGCCGCCAACGAAGCCGTACTCATCGGCCCTCAGGTAAAGAACGAGGGGGTTATCGCGGCCAAAGTCACCGGTCTGGCGTCCGGCAACAAAGTAAGCCTTGACTTTAGCGGCGATAACCTCTTAAATGTTGCCGTTGATACCGGTGCGGCGGGCGGCAGCGCCGTCAACAACGGGACAATCACCGCCGACGGCGGCCTGGTCGTTATGAGTGCCGGTACGAAGGACGCACTGCTTACTACCGTAGTCAACAACAGCGGCATCATCCGGGCCCAGAGCGTCAATAAGACGAACGGCGTCATCCGCCTGGAAGGCAATCGCGCAATCAACAGCGGCACCCTGGATGCCTCCGGCAAGGCCGCCGGTCAGACCGGCGGCACGATCAAAGTGCTAGGCGATACCGTAACCTTAGCCCAAGATTCAAATATTGACGTGTCCGGTGACGCTGGCGGTGGCACCACCCTCATCGGCGGCAATTTTCACGGACAGGGAACGGAATATACCGCCACTGCGACCATCGTTGATCAAGGCGCAGCCATCACTGCCGACGCCTTGACAATGGGTAATGGAGGAAAGGTGGCGGTCTGGTCCAACAGCACGACTACCTTTGCCGGCACCATCAGCGCCAAAGGCGGCAGCAAAAGCGGCAGCGGCGGCAGTGTGGAAACCTCCGGCCATACGCTGACTGTAGCCAGTACGGCTAAGGTCAATACATTGGCTGATCACGGTACTACCGGCAGCTGGCTGCTGGACCCTTATAACTTTACCATTGACGATACCGGCACTGCCGGTATGAAAGCAGCTGACCTGTCCGCCGACTTGCAGGCATCCAATGTTACCATACAAACCCTAGACGGGCGCGTCAGCGCCAGCGGAGTGCCACAGACGATTAGCTGCACCGCCGCCAGCAATGGCGATATCAACGTCAACAGCGAAGTGGACTGGTCCTCTCATACCTTAACTCTCAGCGCTTATAACAATATTCATATCAACGCCCCAATGAACGCCGCGGGAACAGCGGGGCTGGCGCTGGAGTACGGTCAAGCGGCCGCGGCGGGAAACACCTGCAGCTATTATGTGAACGCTCCCGTCAACCTGGCGAGTACGGCAAGCTTCAGCACGAAGCTGGGAAGCAGCGGAGCGACCAACACCTATACCATCGTCAACAGCACGGACGGTTTGGCACAGATGAATTTTTCATCAGACTATTACGCACTGGGAACAAACCTTGACTTTAACGGGCAGGGAAGGACTACTTCGGTTATCCCGATATTTAGCGGCACACTTGCCGGGCTGGGACACACGATCAGCAACCTGACGATCCATTCTGACAACATCGGCTACATCGGCCTATTCGGAGCGTCAGGCGGAACAATTCGGGATGTGGGATTAATAGACGATACGGTTACGAGTACAGGCAACAATAGCTACAATGTCGGCGGGCTTGTGGGACTCAACGCCGGAGGAACAATAACGGATTGCTACGCGACGGGCTCGGTTTCAGCTACAGGCAGCTCTACCTATGCCGGCGGGCTCGTAGGGCAGAACGACAATGGGACAATAACGAATTGCTATTCAACGGGATCGGTTTCAGGCAACAGTGCAGGCGGGCTCGTGGGGTGGAACTATTACGGTGGAACAATAAAAGATTGCTATGCGACAGGAACGGTTTCTGGCAACAGTGCAGGCGGGCTCGCGGGGAAGAACACCAACAACGCAACAATAGCGGACTGCTATGCGACAGGAACGGTTTCAGCTACAGCCAGCAGTAGCTATGTCGGCGGGCTCGTGGGGCAAAACGATGTCAGTAGTACTATCAGTAACTGCTACTGGGATGTGTTCAGTTCGAATACGACAGCAGGAGTCGGTTATGGCGGTACAGGTACTAACGGCAGTATCGCCGGTGTAACCTCCGGTTCAGATACTTCCATCTATCACAGTGCCTTTTCCAAGGCCAGCTACGCTTTTACAGATGCCGCGGGAGCCGACAATTTTGACGCCGACTGGTACATGATCGACGGTTCTACCCGCCCCTTCCTGCGCTCGGAATACTCCACCACCATCACCAACGCTCACCAGCTTCAGCTCATAGCAATGAACTTGGGTGCCAACTACACCCTAGGAAACAATATCGACATGAGCGAATTAACGCAAAACAGCGGCCTGTGGCGGACGGTAAACACAAAGGACAGCAACGGCAATTATGGCTTTGTGCCGATTGACGATGGCGCGAATTCATTTACCGGTACTTTCGACGGCGATGTTCACACCATCAAGGGGCTGACGATTACCTCTAACGCCAGTTGTGTCGGCCTGTTCGGTTCTTCAACGGGAACGATCCGGGATGTGGGGCTGGAACACGATACGATTACGGGTACAGGCAATAATGGATACTATTACCCTGTCGGCGGACTCGTGGGGTACAACTACAATGGAACAATAACGAATTGCTATGCGACGGGAACGGTTTCAACTACAACCAGCAATAGCTATGTCGGCGGACTCGTGGGGTGGAACCACAATGGAACAATCACGAACTGCTATGCGGCGGGAACGGTTTCAACTACAGCCAGCTATAGCGATGTCGGCGGGCTCGTGGGGAATAACCTCCATGGAACAATCACGGACTGCTATGCGGTGGAAACGGCTTCAGCTACAGCCAGCATTAGCTCTGTCGGCGGGCTCGTGGGTGGAAACGGTGGAACAATAAAGGACTGCTATGCGATGGGAACAGTTTCAGGTACAGGTAGCTCGAGCGATGTCGGCGGACTCGTGGGGTATAACGGCTCCGGTATAAAAATAACGGACTGCTATGCGGCGGAAGCGGTTTCAGCTACAGACAGCAGTAGCTCTGTCGGTGGGCTCGCGGGGAAGAACGACGGCACGGTAGGGGTTGACAGCACCGGCGCGTCCTCCCCCTGCTACTGGGATACTAGCAGGACGACGAATGGTTACGGTAGCAATAATGGTACGTTTAATCCCACCCTTGGCGGCACCGCGGCCAGCGGCGGGCTGACAACCGCCCAGGCAAAAGATACGTCCTACTATTCCGGCTGGGATTTCAACAGCACGTGGTATCGGGCCGATTCCGTGAACAACGACTATCCCATCCTGCGGTCGTCGCCGTATGTCCTGACGATAATAGCGAATAACAAAACCATTACCTATGGAGAGGCAATCCCGCACCTGACCTATAGCTGCGACAAATTATGGGCCGGCGACACCACTGACGTGATTACCGGATTGTCGCTGTCTACCACGACGGCAACTACGCCCGCCGCCGGCTCCTATATCATCACCGCCGGCGGGGCCAGCGCCACCAGTTCCAACGGACAAAGCTATATTATCATCTACAAAGACGGCACGCTGACAATCAATAAGCGCCCGATCATCATCAACCCCACTCCCGGTCAGAGCAAAATCTATGGCAATGATGATCCGGCTTTGACCTACAGCGTCGGTGCTACCACCTCGGATACGGGCATCGTTAACAATGATAGTGTAAGCTACACTGGGGCTTTAGCCCGGAACAGCGGTGAAAACGCGCGCGATTACCCGATCACATTGGGAAATCTGGTTTCCGCCAACAGCAATTATACGGTGTCGTTAAGTACCGCACCGGTCAACTTTACGATTACCCAGCGCCCGATCATCATCACGCCGACTGCGGGCCAGAGTAAAATCTACGGCAATGATGACCCGGCTCTGACCTACAGCGTTGGTGCCGCCGATGCGAATACGGGAATCGTCAACAATGATAGGGTAAGCTACACCGGGGCTCTATCCCGGAATACCGGCGAAAACGCGGCCAATTATGCGATTACAGCGGGAAATCTATCTTCCACCAACAGCAATTATGCGGTGTCGTTACGTACCGCACCGGTCAACTTTACGATTACCCAGCG
>JBDKTO010000012.1 GCA_039680175.1 Veillonellales bacterium
CTCCTTCTTCGAATTGTGGTTGTCAGGCCACTCATATTCTAACATAAGGAGGTTCTTTCCTTATCTTTAAGAATTTTTCCCTACCCCCAGTTTAACTGGGGGTTTTATCATGCCTCTTCGGCGACAATAAACAAAAGGCATGCCAAGTTCGGCATGCCTTTAAATTTTATCATTCGCTGTCTCAGTATATCTTCTATATAAGCATTTCCTAATTTCCGTTATTTTATGTCCGTAATCTAAACTTTAAATTTACTGATAACGCTTTGTAAATCCTGGGCCATCCGGGCAAGCCCCTGGCTTGCCGACGCTATTTCTTCCATGGAGGCGGACTGTTCCTCCGCCGCGGCGGAAACCGTTTGTGTCTGCCCCCCATTATCCTTACTTATTTTATCAACCGCTTTTACCGAGCTAACAATCTGCTGGCTGCCCTCGGTCAGTTGCTGAATCGCAGCTGAAATTTCCTTCACTTGGCTTGAAACCTGGTTGACGATGGTCATAATTTCATTGAAAGCTTCTCCTGCCTGGCTGACCACCTCAGTGCCGACCTTAACCTCACGTGTTCCGTCGCCCATGGCAGCAACAGCCCGTTCGGTATCCCCTTGTATTTCACCTATCAAGTCGGCGATTTTACTTGCCGCCTCCTGTGATTGCTCCGCCAGTTTTCGCACTTCTTCCGCTACCACCGCAAACCCGCGTCCCTGCTCACCGGCGCGCGCCGCTTCTATCGCCGCATTTAACGCCAGCAAATTGGTCTGTCCGGCAATCCCTGAAATCGCGGCGACAATTTCACCAATCTCCTTAGACCGCTCACCCAGTTTCGCTACCACTTGAGCTGAATTGCCGACAGTCTTTTCAATGCTGGACATCTGGCTAACCGCAGCAGCAGCCGACTTGCCGCCAGCCTGTGCCGCGTCAGCCGCCTTTTCCGCTACGCCTGCCACTGAATTGGCACTGGTCGCCACCTGTTGAATGCCTGCCGACATTTGCTCTATTACTGCCGATGCTTCGTCAACGGCAGTAACCTGCCGATCAGTTCCCCGGGCAATATCGGTAACTGCGGCCGCTATTTGATTTGTTGCCTGGGCAGATTGCTCTGCACTGGCATTAAGTTCTTCGGAAGACGCCGCAACATGTTGAGACTGACTTTGGACCTGTTTTACCAAATCCCGCAGATTGTCGACCATGGAATTAAAACTCTTGGCCAACTCTCCCAGCTCATCGTCTCGGCTGTCAGAATCTAGCTTTTCAACCTGCAAATCTCCCGCTGCAACTCGCACCACTTGATTTCGCATACTCACGATTGGCTTGGCAAATCTGCCGCTTAAATACATTACAATAACCAACGACAGAATGACACAAACGGCGGCAATGACAAACATCATCCATTTGAGATTGTTGATCTCCTGCGTCGCTTCCGCTTCAGGCGCCGTTACAACTAATGTCCAATGCTTGCCGCCCGCCAGATCGATTGGCGTAAATGTCGCAATATTGGTTACCCCGTCAATAAAGGTATATGTTCCCCGCACTTTCTGACCGTCTTCAACACTGGCCTTGCTGAGGGAAAGCAGACGGTCATTTAGCTCCATGTTCCCGAGCTTTAATGCAGGATCAAGCGTCTTTTGCGTAAGACTGAGTTTGCCGACAAATTCCGGTTTCACTCCGTGGGCGATAACCATTCCTTTTTCATCCAGCAGAAAACCATGTCCAGTATCCTTAATTTTAACATCTTTTACAAGATCATTCATCTGCTCAAGCGAATATGTCCCGGTCAGCACCCCTTTCAGCTCACCATTATCCAAGATCGGGACACACAAAATTGCCGACGCCTTTCCGGTAGTCACCGAAACCAGGATTTCTGACACATAGTTCTGTTTTGTACTGATTACTTTCTTAAAATACTCCCGCTCTGCCAGCTGGGCAGTGCTCCCATTGGGGCGGATTGAAAATCCATCCGGGTAAATAAATGTCATCTGATCCAGTTTCCCAATGCGCTGTAACGCGTCTCCCATTCTTTGCTTCAACCCATTTTGATCCTCAACCTTTTTCATGCCCGGTGTGGCAGCCAAATCCTCAAGCTGAATCATAACCGTTCCGACCTGTGTCTGCACACGGTCAGCGTAATCAGCAGCGACTGACTGCGCTGTTTCATCAACGCTTTTCGTCAAACAGCGGCTGGCATAATAGTAGCTCGCTCCGGACAATATACCTAGAGCTAGAATTAAAAGTACTCCTCCTGCCAACATAATACGCACACGAATACTGTTGAATCCATTGCTCATTCTATAATCTCCTCTCCAGTTATAATAATAATACCCATGTTTCGGCAGCGTCCTGCCGAGGACATGGCAACGCTTCTTTCAACCTGCCCCGTGCGAAGGCAGCAAAAACAGCACCAGATGTCAATCCTCTGGTGCTGTTACAATTCTTCGTTGAATCGGCAACCTGGCAATCATAGGTTTTCATCCCCTTAGACCCATGGCTTTGCGTCACTATCTTTCGATAAATTTGCTAAATATTCTTATATTTTATTATTATTTTACATTATTTATCCATTTATGTCAAGCACTGCGTTTTCCTGCAGTTTCTTCTGGCTCCTGAACAAACAAAGTAAGCGCAAACCCGATTACCGGTAAAAAAGCCAGCAAATCAAACACCCATAACAATCCCGACACATCGGCAAGCCAGCCCAGTCCCATAACGCCCAAAGCACCAAGACCAATACTGAATCCCAGCGTCAGACCCGAGGCCATGCCGATATTGGCCGGCATCATTTTCTGGGCCATCACCAGACTGCTGGTAAAGGTTGCCGCCAGCAGCACACTGACAATGGCCAGGAGAATAAATGACCAAATGCCGCCCAGAATAGTGAAGAGATATAGCAGCGGCGCAACCGGCAAAATAGAATACAGCATTACCTTTCTGCTGCCGTAATGATCGCTGAACGGACCGCCCAATAAAGTTCCCACTGCTCCGGCAGCTAAATAAACCGTCAATAATGATGCGGCATAAACCGGGCTTCCCTGCAAAAAAGAAGTGTAGTACAACGGCACAAAAGTATTAATACCGGAATTAACTGTCGCCCGTACAAGCACCATTCCCAGCAGCGCCAGCAGCGGTAAATTCAGCAAAATTGCCGTTTTGCCCTTACTCGAGCTGCTCTTGTGCGCCTGGGGCAGACGGTTAAATTGCTTCATAGCGAAAAGCAGCAGTACACTAATTACAATATTTGGCAGCACAAATACGTAAAGGAAATGGGAATTGCCCATCAGTAAGGTCCCCAGCAGCAGCGAACCGAGGGCAAAGCCCGCATTCCCGCCAACGGAAAATAGACTGGCCCCCTTCCCCTTCATTTTACCGCTGAGCCAATTCACCATTTTCGCCCCTTCAGGATGAAAAACAGCGCTGCCAAATCCACTGACCGCCGTACACAACAAGACCAATGAATAACTGGGCACCAGCAGCGAAGCCAGCATTACCGCCCCTGTTATAAAACAGCCCAGGGGCATCCGCCACGGACGTGACTTTCGATCACTCAGGTAGCCAAAAACAGGCTGGCTGACAGAAGAGGTTATATTCTGCAGCAGCACAATCGCCGTTAATTCCGCATAATTCAAACCAAACTTGACTTTAAAAAAAGGCAGCGCCACAAATAACGCACCCATTGATAAATCAGTCACAGCATGTGCCGCGGCAATTAACCAAATGGAACGCGGCACATTTTTTACAAATCCAAACACCGGATCCACTTCCCCTCGCTTATTTGACAATTGGATTTTAATAGGATGATATTGATTTAATCACATCAGTATGCTCCCTATTATAGTCCTAAAATTGAGATTTTGCATGAACAATATTGCTTACTTATAGCACGATATTGATATCACAGGGAGAAACAGTATGCTTATTGCCAGCAGCGGTCAACCAATTAATCCGCATAAGAGTCATGAATTTCCTATTACGATCAGGTGAATTGAAAATTACGAAAAACGATCTCATCCTCAACGATACAGAGGATGAGATCAAATGAAACTTAATACAGGCGGAGTCTGAACCCTATCTGTATTTTAATTATTTTTTCAGTCTGGCGCGAACCGACCGGACAATTTCCCGGGCAAAAGGCCCCAGATTTGAATCTGCATAGGCTTTTAATGTTCCCACTGCTACTTGCCGGATAGCGGCCTTGATAAGTCTCGGATCCGTAACATTTTTTTGCCGCAATGTTTCTTCCAGGTGTACCGCCGCTGTCAGTACATTTTCAGCCGCCGACTTATTAATAGCCGTTACCAAGTCGGCTCTTCCAACCACGATATCGCCCATTGCCGCAAACAATTCGGCAGCAACAGACACCATGTCACTCGGCTGCTCATCAACAATAATCACCGGACGCTGGCCCAGCAGCATTTCATCCGCCTGACTGACAAACTTAGCATTAATGCACCGAATATGCCGGGCCGAGGTCTGGCGCAGTACCTGACTGTCAACATTCGTCGCAATATTAATCACCTGCAGTGTCTGGGGCTGCTGATTAAAATCCTTGATGCAGCTGATCACTTCCTGGTCAGGCACCGCTAAAATCACCGTACCCAGTTTAACCAGCTCCTCCATGCTTTCCACGACCGGTAATTTCAGTTCTTCGCCAACCGTCTTTAACCGATCCGCATCCCGGTCGAATAAATACAAATCTGCCGTATCGGCCAGTCTGACCGCTAAAGCCCGCCCCATCCGGCCGGTTCCAATCAATCCTACCGCCATATTCTGCCTCCATTCGCTGAAAAAAGATCTACCTTACCATTCTATGATGTTTCCCATCCGTGGGGAACATCACCTGGAATCAAATACCCGGTCGTAAATATATTTCATGCCGACATCAATAGCCTCGCAAACCGACATAAACAAAATCACAACGAAAACAGCCACTCGTTCCAACATCACTTCACCCCTGCAGCCAAGTCTGCAATACAGGAATCAGAACCGGCACATAGAGAAAATGCAGGAATTCAAACAGCAGCAGTCCCACGATTCCCCCTACCACCGAACCATTGATCCGAATCCACTGCAAATCATCGCCGGCTTTTTCTTCAATAAATTGATTCAAACTCCGGTCGGTCAACCCATCCAGAGCACTGCGGGTAACGGCTCCCACCAAATGATGCTCTGTTTCCAGAATATCATTGACCGCTTCCTGCACATACCCCTCGATCCAGTCCTGAAGACGCGTATCGGTTTTAAACTGTTCCCAATATTGGAGAATCTGAGCGGAAAGCCAGGCCATTATCGGCGAAACTTGTCCGTCTGCCGGCGTTTTTACGGAGTCAATGCCCCGTTCAATCAAATCGGACAGCACCTCTTTCAAACTAATCCGGTCAATGAGCTCGACCTGCCAGCTGTTGATGGAATGAGCAAATTCAGTATCCTGCTCCAAGCGAAGGGCAATCGCAGACATTCGCTGCCGCAGCCAGGGACGCAGCGGATGATCCGGTTGCCGAACCGCCTGTAATGCCACCAGAATCTCAACCTGCAAAGCTTCTGCCGCTTCGGCCAGGTTCACCGCATCCACCGCTTCCAGCACATTTCTAATCAGCACTTTCCACCAGGAATCCGTCATCTGGCTGCTATACCGTTCTAAATACTGGTAAATCGCAGCTTTAGTCTGCTCACGCCGCACATAACGAATCAATTCTTCCAGCAACCCGTCAATCAGCCGTTCATCATACCGTTTTCCTAAAACCCGACGGATGATCCGGCTGATCCATGGCGCCAATTGAGCAATCTGCCACTGTTTTTTCAAAAAACTTTCCACCCGGCCGGCAGCCTGCAAGGTATCCATTTCCGTTAAAATCGCCTGAATTCCTTTCGCCGCGGCGGCGGCCAGCCGTCCCCGATCATTTTTCTCCTCCACCCAGCGGATAAAACTGCGAACTAAATGAATACCGGTTAATCGGCGGCGAATCGACTCCTTGCTCAGCAGCTCATACTGGACGGAACGAACCAGCGCCTCCACAATCTTTAGCCGGCTGCGGGGAATAATGGCCGTATGCCAGGGAAATCCCAGCGGTTTGCCAAACAGGGCTGTAACGGCAAACCAGTCGGCTATACCGCCTACCAGCGCCGCCTCCAATGTCGTATATCCCATTTCCAGCAGCAGGCTGTCCCGGCAGCAGAGCCTTAACAGCAGCGTAACTATAAATAATAGAAAGACCACGGCCAACGTCCGGTTTGCCGCCTTTCGGTTTCTCATTCGCTACCACCTGTACAAAATTTTTTTACACGGTTTTGCCTTTGTCGACGATATAAAAATTTATAACATCCACAAATTTTTTAGCTATAAACCATCCGCTATACGCTATGAGCAAAAAAAGTGAGCAAAAAAATCAGCATACCGGCAATGCCGCCAACTACCGATCCGTTAATCCGGATCATCTGCAAGTCGTCGCCCACCTTATCTTCAATAAACTCCACCAGCATAGCATTGGTAAACTGATTTAGCCCGGTTTTTACCGTCAATCCGATCTGGTCATGATGCTGCTCCACCAGAGTATGCAGCCCGCTTTTAATTTCACGGTCAAGGGATGCCTGCTGTCCATTGTTGGCTTTAAATCCGGCAATCATCCGGTCAATCTGCCAATTGAGCCACTTTACTAATTTCAGCATTTCGCCAACCGGCCTTGTCCCTGCCGTCTGCCGCAAAAACGTCACCAGTGAAATGATCTGCGCACTGATATTGACCTGATGTATCAGCTTCATTTTCCAGTCTTCCACCTTTGTCTGAACCCCGCTGTCCGTCTTCAGCGCCACAATCGCTTCTTCCAGCCATTTGGTAATCTTTTCTCGTGCCGGGTGGTGAGCATTTTTCATGTCCTGTAAACAGTCAATTAATTTTTCCTGCACCAAACCGGCCAGCTGAAGCGGTGAAATCGCCAGAACGGCAGCTACCAGCTTCCGTCCGGTCATATCCCGCTCGTAGGCTCTCTGAGCCTCGGACAGAATAACGGCCAATTGTTCCCTTACCGCTTGCTGTCCGGCCAGTCGTATCAGTTCAGCCAAAATGAAGGAAACAAGCCGGTCGGTGTACCCGCTGCGAAGGGACCATTCCATAATTTGAGCCGCCAGCGGTGCCGCCTTCACCTTGTCCACATTGCGCACCAACAGTTCTTCCAGCAGCAAGCCGATTTCTTCCCCATCCATTTTATCCAGAAGATCCAGCACTACTCTGCGGATAATCGCTTTTACAGCTTCTTTCCCGCCATGCTGTTCCAGGTATTGAATCAGAAATTCGGCGAAATTATACCGTTCCAGTTCGCTCATTATATTTTCTTTCGTCAGCAGTTCCTGTTCCACCATATCGGTTAACGCTTGAAAAATCCGCTCCCGGTTGCGGGGAATGATGGCAGTACGGAAAGGAATGCCCAGGGGCTTGCGAAATAAGGCGGTAACGGCAAACCAATCTGCCAGACCGCCAACCATGGCAGCCTGGCAGCCGCTGGCGATTAAACCGCCGAAAAAGCTGTGACTAAAAGGATAACTAGCCAAAAACCCCAGGGAAACCGTCCCTAACGTTATGGTTGCCTTATACCGGTTTGACTTCATAAAACCACCTGTTCGTCTTGTCTCCCCTAATAGCTCTGGCTCTGAAATTCACTGATATTCAAAGTGGCATCACTTGTCTCATCCATCGTAATGGCTACCGTATCGCCGACTTTGGCTAAGGGCAGCTTGGGTGACGTATTGACAGTGCCGACAAAAATCCGGGAATCGCCTTCCAGCATAAAATAAAAATAGGATTCGCCGCCTTTGGCCGCCGCCGATATCCGGCTGATGCGGCCCTGCAGGGTGACTTGCTTATTGTTGCTGCCGGGAACAAACAAATTGCCCTTGCTGCTTAAATTCTGCCGGTAAGCCCGGAGGGCGCTTTCGATGTCCGGCCCCACCCCGACCACATTATAATTTTCTACCGAAATAAAGGCAACGGACTTCAGCAGACCCTCTTTATCCTTTAGCGGCGCAATATAGGTTGGCACGCCGTTGATATTGTACAAAATCGGATACCCGGCCCGGTAGCCCTTTTCCTGCACCTGTCCTTCCGCCGATTTTGTCGCCCCGGCTTCATTGGCCCCGGCTACTTTATACCATTTCGCTTCTTTGCTGCGGGAATTGACCAGGATGAACCCTACCGTGCTTTCATCCCTGCCGGAAGAAGTAATACCCGTATACCAATAGACGCTGTTATCATTGCCATAAATCAAATGCAATCCATTCCCGGTCGGCTTTAACGTTCCCGTTTTCGCAAAAACGCTGTTCCAAAAGCCATTTACATATTCTCCCCAGTCCCGGATTTGAGAATAAATAAACTCTTCCGGCTGTACCCGGTCTACCCAGTCCGGCACGTCATCCAAACTATAGCGCTTCATCTCTCCTGTCTGGGCGTTCACAAGAACCACCCCGACGGCATCATGGCCCAGATAACCTACCTTATTCTTATAAAGTGTCACTACCCAGTAAGGATTCAACTCATCGTCCACTTCAAAAGAAAAGTCCGCCATCCCCACATTTACAATGCCATGGAAATACAGATAACGGGGTAAATAATCCATAATAAAACCCCTGGTCTGATACTTAAGATAAATATCCTTGCCGTTGACATTTTGAATCAGCCGTACATCCTGAGGGTTGGTAGCCGATACCATCACATAGCCTTTACTGCCCAGCCGGTAATTGGAGAGCCATTGGAAAATGCCCCGGTGCTCCAGTGGTCCCACATAATATAATTTATTTTGTATTTTTTGCAATACCAGCTTCCCTGATTGAACTTCACTGCCTAAAGCAGGAACCTCGCCGATTTTTTTATCTGCCAGCTTTTTCGCCGTCTCTTCATCAATAATCCGAATCTGGGATAAATTAATCGGCTCCACATCCGCGGTAAAAGAACTCTCCTTCACCTCTCCCAGCAAATTGCGGAAAGACTGATTGTAAAACAAAGGAGTGCTGGTCAAGAAAGGAAAAATAAACAAATTGGCAACACCGGCAATCAGCAAAAACGCCCCCAGCACAGCCACAAACTTATAACGTTTTACCAGCCAGTTGTATTTTTGATAATCCGTAATATTGACGACATTAAGCCGGTCCTGAAACAGCCAGGGCAGCAAACGCCGCAATACTTCCCCAAAAACAGTACCGGCAATAAACTGCCGGAATTTATTCATCATGGCTAAAAGGGGTACAAATAAAAACACCATCCCCCATACGATCAGCAGCATCGACCAATCGGTAAATCCTAATGCCAATACAGGCATCTCCAAATAGAAATAAGCGAAATTAAACAGTATAAATAACAATACCGCAGCCAGCATAGGATTATCCCCTCTCAAAAAATCCCCCATTATATCTTTATCTTATGTGATTTCCCCTGTATTATCACAATTCCTGCAAAAATGTTAAATGGTTTTTGGCTCATAGCCCTATTCCCCTCTAGAAAGAGGGGTGGCGCAAAGCGACGGGGTGTGTACGTTATTGGGCTCATAGCTCATAGCTCATAGCTCATAGCTCATAGCTCATAGCTCATAGCTCATAGCCAAAATTGTCTATTGGAAGCACTGGCTCTGCAAGGCAAAAATCAGCCTGGTCTATCCCAGGCTGATTTTATTATACTATAATTTGCGAATAATATGATATAAGGAATCCCGTTCTACCGGAACGCGGCCGGCCTGACGAATCACATCAATCATAGTCTGCTTGCTCAGACACTTGGATGACTTGACACCGGCAGCATGCATAATCTTTTCCTCACTGACCGTACCGTCAATATCGTTGGCGCCAAACCCAAGAGCCAGCTGGGCGATAGGCAGGGTAAGCATAATCCAGTACGCTTTGATATTTTTAAAATTATCCAGCAGCAGCCGGGAAACCGCCATAGTTTTTAAATCATCCCAAACACTGGTGCGGTGAATCTGACTCTCCAATGCCGTGTTGCCAGGCTGAAAGGGAAAGCAGATAAAGGTTTGAAACCCACCGGTTTCATCCTGCAGTTCCCTAAGCGACAATAAATGGTCAACTCGTTCTTCCAATGTTTCAATATGCCCGTACAGCATGCTGGCATTCGTGGGAATCCCCATGCTGTGGGCAGTGCGAACCACCTCCAGCCACTGAGCCGCACTGGCCTTATTGGGGCAAAGCTTGGTACGCACCCGGTCGGACAGGATCTCCGCCCCGCCGCCCGGCATAGAATTCATGCCGGCATCCAGCAGGATTTGCAGCACCTCCCGGATTGACTTGCCGGAGATTGCAACAAAATGCCAGACTTCGACGGCGGTAAAGGCTTTTAAATGAATTTCTGGAAATTCCGCTCGCAGCGCCCTGATGATATCCACATAATACTCGAAAGGCCACGTGGGATGCAGCCCGCTGACAATATGCAGTTCCTTCAGGTCACTATCGCACGCCGCCCTCCTGGCAATCTCCAGCACTCGCTCCTTGGTCATTGCATAAGCACCGTCGCTGTCCCCGTCACGGCCAAAAGCGCAAAACTTGCAGCGGGAACTGCAAATATTCGTCAGGTTAATATGCCTGTTCACATTAAAATAGACAAAATCGCCGCTGATCCGCTTTCTCGCCAAATCCGCCAGATACCCCAGCCAGGCTAAATCATTGCCCTGAAACAGTGCCAGTCCGTCTTCTTTCGTAAGGCGTTCGCCGCGGCGTACTTTACCTTCTATCGCAGTAAGTATTGATTTCAATATAGTGCCACTCCTTTCAGCATATAATTCAGCACGCAGCCCGCTTCTTCCTGCTAAAAGGCGACACAAACAGTCATTATGCAGCAACTTTTCGCTTTGTTTTTTTAGTATGCGGCGAAGTACGAACGCTAACTCTGTTTAGCATCACAAAATACGGCTATTTCTTTTGCGCCTTGATTAAGTCCAGAATGCCGGTTTCTTGTATCGTTTTTGATATTTTTTTGCTGTCGGAAATCCACTTTTCTTCTGATTTTTGGGGGCCTAAATATTCGACCTGCAATCCCATATTTTCCACACTCTTTTTGAATTCGGCGTCCTCAATCATTGCCTTGAATCCTTCAACCAATTTGGCTTTTACCTCCGGCGGCATATCTTTCGGCGCTGCCACCCCAAACCAATTTGTATAGGCAATATCAAACCCCTGCTCTTTCAAAGTCGGCACGCCGGCAAAATCCGGATCGGTCAGCCGCTGTTCTCCTGTCACTGCCAGCACTCTTACCGTACCGCTTTTCATATGCTCTTTAACCGTGGCTGGATTAACAATGGCAACCTGGACGTGTCCCCCCAGCAATGCGGTAATTGCTTCACCTGAACTGCGGAATGGAACTTGTTCAAGTGTGGTACCCGCCGCCTTGCCGATCATTTCGCCAATCACATGAGGAAATGAGCCAATGCCGCTATGACTAAACTTTAGTTGTCCCGGATGCTGTCTGGCATAATTGACTAAATCATCAACATTTTGCCACGGCTGCTCAGTCTGAACTGCCAATGTCCAAGATGAAGCTGTCATTTGTGCCAGAGGTTGTAAATCGGTTAAATAATTGTATTTTGTCATACCATACAACGGCAACACTAATAATTCAGCCGCGGTTATCCCAACGGTATAGCCATCCGGCCTGGCTCCGGCCACTTCATTCCAGCCGATGGTACCTGCGCTTCCGGGCTTGTTGACAACAATCAGCGGCTGCCCCAGATATTTAGGTGCCTCTTTTTCCATGACCCGGGCTATCAGATCTGCTGCTCCCCCGGCACTAAACGTCACAATGACTGTAATAGGTTTCTCCGGATATTTCCCGGTGGTACTTACCGCTTTGTTTTGCATCCCGCTGCACCCCCCCAGCAAAATAGAAATCAGCAGCAAACAAACTGCCGACAACACCAAGGATTTGTTTCGCATTACACGCCGCCTCCTTTTTTATGATTTTAGCAGGAACTGCTTATTTCTTTTGCGCCTTGATTACATCCAAAATGCCGGTTTCCTGCACTACCCGGGTAAAAATCCGGTTGTCGGCCAGCCATTTTTCACCGAATCCTCTTGCATCCACATATTCAACCTGCAGTCCCATATTGTTCATTTCCTGCTGAAATTCCGGATCAGTGACAGCTGCCTTGAGTCCTGCTTCCAGTTCAGTTTTTACCTCTATCGGCAGATCTTTCGGAGCCGCAACGCCGTACCAATTATTTAACATAACATTAAGGCCCTGTTCCTTAAATGTCGGCACATCGGCAAGTAACGGTTCCTTCAGCCGTTTTTCACCAGTCACTGCCAATACTTTTACTGTACCGTTTCTCACATGCTCTTTAACGACCATAGGATTCACAACAATAAGCTGAACATGCCCTCCCAGCAACGCCGTGGTCACTTCACCTGCTCCGCGGAAGGGAACTTGTTCCATCTTAATCCCAGCTGCCTCCCCAAATAATTCTCCGATTACATGGGGAAAGGACCCTACACCGCCATGGCCAAACTTTAATTGACCCGGATGACTTTTCCCGTAGGCAATTAATTCATCGAGCGTCTGCCACGGCTGTCCCGTTTGAATCGCTATGACCATTGGCACAGCTGATACTTGCGCCAGCGGTTCCAAAGCGGTCGGGTAATTATATTTTGTCGAATCATACAAAGGCAAACACAGCATGTCGGCTGCAACCATGCCAATCGTATACCCATCCGGACTGGATCCGGCCAATTCGTTCCAGCCAACGGCACCTGCCCCTCCGGGTTTATTCACAACAATTAACGGCTGCCCCAGCTGCTTAGCCGCTCCCTTTTCCAACGCCCGTGCTGCCAAATCCAAACCACCACCAACGCTGAATGGTACAATGATTGTAATTGGTTTTCCCGGATATTTTGTTGTCTTAGCAGCCGGTTGCGTTGCTTTACTACAACCGCTGGATAATATGGTTATCACAAACAAACATCCTACCAAGCACAGAATCTTTTTTTTCACTCTAACGCCTCCTCGCTAAATCATCGACGCACTTTAACACTTGATCTTCTCACGGGCATTGCCGGCTTTATAAAGCCATTTCCCGGCACTATAAACAAGAACAACCGCCCCAAAACTCAGGATAGTGCCGGCAATAGGCCGGGTAACAAGCGACCAGATGCTGCCGTTGCAAATAATCAACCCCTGTACCAACCCCCTCTCCAATTCGGGGCCGATGACCATGCCGATAATCAGCGGTGCCGGTTCAAACCCCGTCCGGTGCAGAAAAAAACCCAGTATGCCAAAAAGAACCACCCACAGCAGATCAAATACGCTATTATTAACAGCATAGGCACCGGTTAAAGTAACGACTGCCACCAGAGGCATCAGAATGTTGAGCGGTGTTCTCAACAGCTGAACAAACACGCCGATGAGGGGCAAATTAATAATCAGCAGCAGTACGTTGCCGATATACATACTAACAATCAGTCCCCAGAACAATTCCGGCTGCTGGGTGATCAGCGCCGGACCGGGGGTAATCCCGTGAATCATAAAACCGCTGAGTAAAATAGCCGTGGCACCGCAAAAAGGCAATCCCAAAGACAATAGTGGAATCATTGTCGCAGCAATAGCGGAATTATTGGCCGCTTCGGGACCAGCCACTCCCTCAATCGCGCCGTGGCCGAACTCAGCCGGATTTTTGCTGCAGCGTTTTTCCAGCGCATAGGACACAAAACTGGATATTGTTGCTGCCGGACCGGGCAGCAGCCCGACCAGGAAACCGGCAATGCCGCCGCGGAACATCGCCGGTACCGACCGCCGCCACTCCTCCCGGTTAGGATACAAATCCCGGATTTTCAGCCGCGGTATTTCAGGGTGATCCTCCGGCTGTGTCATTACCGTAAGAATCTCCCCGATGCCGAATACCCCCATGGCCAAAATGGATAAATCAAAACCCCTGTCCAATTCTCCGATTCCAAAAGTAAAACGGCTGATCCCTGACAAGCTGTCCAAGCCGACGGTCCCCAGCATAACTCCGATAGCAGCCATCAACCCGGATTTGAGAATGGAAGTACCGGTCAACTTTGTCAGCACAATCAATCCTACCAGAGCAAGCGCAAAATATTCCGGCGGTCCAAAAGCCAGAGCCGCCTGGGCCAGGGGCGGGGCAAACAGCGTCAGTCCGATTACCCCGATTGTACCGGCAATAAACGATCCTATCGCCGCCACCGCCAGCGCCGCCCCTCCCCGTCCTTTTTGTCCCATGGGGTAACCGTCCAGACAGGTTACTGTGGATGCCGCCTCTCCCGGAACATTCAGTAGAATAGAGGTAGTGGAACCACCGTACTTTGAGCCATAGTAGATACCGGCAAACAGAATCAGGGCAGTCGTGCTGTCCATGCCATAGCTAAAGGGCAGCAGCATCGCAATGGTGCTGACGGTATCAATTCCCGGCAGCACTCCCACCAGTGTTCCAATAAGAACGCCAATAATACAGGCCGACAAATTTCCCGGGGAAATGCTGATATAAAATCCCTGCAGCAGCAGACTCCATACATCCAATTGTTATCCCCCCAGCTATGGTAATACTACTCCTAAAAATTTTTGAAACAACAAGTATAAGGCAGTAGAAGAACCCGCCGCAAGAATTAAAGGCGCAAGCCAATTCTCCGAATCCGCCACTTTGAACAAATACAGCAGCAATATAAACGTGGTCGCAAAATAGCCGAGCATATTGAAAAGAACAACATAAAACAATAGACCAAGAATAAGAAATACAAACTTGGTCCAATCGGCTTTTCCCCTTTTTTCAAGCTTTTTGCAACTTACTTGTCCAATAATGAGCACCAGCGACAGCATAGCGGCCGCAATTCCGGTCAAAATCGGCAGAAAACCCGATTTGGGCGCACTAAGAGTACCAAACGTAAGCTGATATGATTCAAACAGATAAATCGCACTGACAGCTAAAAAAGCCAGCGTCATTATTTTTTCCGCCATAATCCACCGCCTCTGGCCTGAATTGTTCTTCTCTCGTCTTATCGCTCCAAGCATCTCAGACCGGATTGAATCTTATTTCAAAAACAGTTCCCTGTCCCGGCTCGCTTTCAACCGTAATGCTTGCGCCATGGCGCTGTACAATCCGGTAGCAAACAGCCAGCCCTAAGCCCGTTCCTTTTTCCTTGGTCGTAAAAAAGGGAGTACCCAGTTTCTCCTTGATTTCCGGCGAAATACCGATTCCGTGATCCCTGATGGATAACAGCACTTTTGAATCAGCAACCTCGGTACTAATGTCGATCACTCCGCCTCCGGGCATAGCATCTAATCCGTTCCTCACCATATTCAATACAAGCTGCCGAATACAGTTTTGATCGGCAAGCACATTAGGCGTGTCCGCAAATGAAATGTGAATCTCGCAATTATTACGGAGCGCATCCGCCTGCAGCAGCGGATAAATCTCCCGGATCATCTCGTTCAAATTGTTTTCCGTAAGCTCTATCGCCTTGTTTTTCGCCAAAGACAAAAATTCGGTAATAATGCTGTTGGCACGATCGATTTCATCGATCATAAGCTCAAAATCTTCCCTGTATTTAGCAAACTCTTGCTTCTTACCCAAAAACTGCAATAAACCTCTTACTGTTGTCATCGGATTTCGTATTTCATGGGCAATACCGGCCGCCATTTCGCCGATAATATTCAATCGATCAAGACGGGTCATTTTTTCCGTCTGTGCATTAATGTGCTGAAGAATCGGAGTGAGTTCGGCAATCTCACTGCTAAAATTACAGGCATTCCCGGCAAATATCGCTTCCGCAAATAAGGTAAGCTCTCTTTTTAATTTCACAAACACATCGCGAAAGATCGCAAAACAAGCTAGCATCATAGCAAAAGCGCCTAAAAAAATATTGAACGTTCGCTTCCAAATCATTGCATAAACCGCATCCTGGTTAACAGCAGCAAAAGCATGACCAATAACAATCCCATTCTCTTCAATTGGCCGGACATGAGTAATGGCAGCTGCCCCATGCCAAACAATGGATTGCTTTCTTTCTAAAAACTGGGCCGTATTGGTTTCATAAATTCTTCTATACCGGTCGGAATCGACACCAATCAGCAAGGATGTATCCGACTGAGGACCAATCGCAACGACACTTTCCTGCTGCCGGGAATAATAGCCGAATTTTATAATGTTCGTCGGCACTAAAATATTATCCAGACAAGGCTGAAGTTCTCTATTTACAGCCAAAACCTGTTCTTGAACCGATTGATCGGCAGCACCTTGTCTTGCCGCAATTTCAGCGAAAGAACCGGACGGTTTATGCTTAACTAAAAAAGCTGTAATTGATTCCAGCTTGCTGCCGATTGCAGCATTTTTTGCCTCCGAGTAGCTCCAATGGCTATAGGCTGTAACAGCGGCCATTAATACTACCACGATACATAAAATCTTAATATTTAATCTGGTTATTATATTAAATTCTTTCACAATTTCCGGCACCTCGATGTAACCAGTTTGAAAACCTATATTATTTGCTATATCCATCTTTGTCTTGCAACATTTTTACAGCGACTAATTCGCCTAAAAGATTACAAGTTCCCTTATGCAATATATTGTTTCGCCATTTAATAGCAAATACCTCTTATTTATCCAACATTGTGAATTCGTCCCATGTATGTAGTTCCTTACGAACCTCCAAGTACTGCTTCAGTCGCGTCCTCGTCATTCCTAGCATCTGGAGCACTCTCGGCGATCTCCGCATTATCGCTATAAAACAAAAAAGCACTCACAATGTGAGTGCTCTCTTAACCAGCAACTATCTATCCTCCCAGGCCGTTTCCAGCCAAGTACTTTCGACGTGTATGGGCTTAACTACTGTGTTCGGTATGGGTACAGGTGGAACCCCATAGCTATCGTCACCAGATTCTTAGTTCAGGTGAACATCCTTTTCGGTATATTCCCTGAAAACTTCACAGAAGAAAGTGCATGTTAGTTACTTTTTGCTTAGTCCCCAGCTTACAAGAACATTTTGGATGTTCCTCGCTTTACTCCGAACT